>JAOAPG010000360.1 GCA_025462785.1 Acidobacteriaceae bacterium | reverse complement strand
TTTACCAGCACCGCGATTCATAAAAAGGAAATTCCGGGTCGTATCATTGGCTACAAAAAGATCCATGCGGCCGTCATTGTTTAGATCCGTCGCGACAGCCCCCCATGCTTTGCCAGGATATTTCCCTGTGCCAGATGATTGGGTAACGTCGGTAAAAGTTCCGTCCCCATTGTTGTGGAAGAGCCAGCTTGGCATGGTCCGATACAGGTGGGGAATACAGTAGCCATGTTTGGCGTCTCCGCCGGTGCTGGTGCGGCAGTCTTTATTCAGTGCTTTCGAGAACTCGACGAACTGACAGACAAATAGATCGAGGCGTCCATCATTGTCATAATCGAACCACACCGCGCTTGAGGACCATCCTGGCGCAGCTATCCCTGCTTTGTCGGTCGCATCCGTGAATGTTCCATCCCCATTGTTGTGGTAGAGAATACTGCGCCCGTATTGCGTGACGTATAAGTCGGGATATCCGTCGCCGTCATAATCTCCCACCGCGACGCCTTGTCCATAACCGCCGCCTGCTACACCTGCTTTTTCGGTAACATCAGTGAACGTCCCGTCGCGATTGTTCCTATAGAGCGCATTACGCAGAGGTGGGTTGGGATCGAAGAAGTCGCACTTACCGCTGTTGACGAGGTAAATGTCCATCCAACCATCATTGTCGTAATCGAGAAATGCACACCCAGCTCCGGTCGTTTCCGGCAGATATTTCTGCTTAGATTTTCCTGCTGTATGCACCCAGGTGATGCCACTCACGGAAGGGAGCACTTCTTCGAACGGGTATATGGACTGCGGGAGGGCATGCGCAAAAGGGGGCAGCGTCGAGAGAATGAGACCTCCACCTATGCCCCGCAAAAAGTTCCTCCGAGAAACGTGGTTGCCGCCGAATTGCATTTGGGTAGGCTTCTTCACCGGGATGAGTGTCCGAGCGAAATCACAGAAATTAAGTTCTCAGTCTCTTCAGTTGGGACTTGGTTGAGATTCAGCTCCTGATGTTCCTTGAGCGCCGCCCTGGGTCAGCTGGCGATGAATTGCAAACTCTTTTTCGCTCTCTGGCTTGCGCCCAGCACGGCTATAAGCCATTGCGAGACTGTAATGTGCGTTGGGATTCTGCGGCTCGAGCTTAACCGCAGTCTCGAGCGGAGAGATGGCATCCGAGAAACGCCTCTGCTGAATGAACGACGCACCCAGGCCAAGGTAGGCATCGCTGAAGTTCACGTCGAGTTTGGCAGCTTTAGAAAAATGCGTGATGGCATCATCCCATTGCTGGTTTTGGCGGGCTAGTTCTCCAAGAACGTATTCAGCCCCAGCGTTGCCGGGATCAATCGCAAGCTCCTGCTCCATTTCTTTCTTCGCCTCTTCAGCAGCACTTGGTTCGGGATTGGGTTTTGACAGAAGCAAGCGTCCCAGTCGGAAATGAATGCCAGGCAGCTGGGGATGGGTTTTCAGGATGGCGTGATATTCCGCGGCGGCTTCGTCCCATTTGCCCTGCATTTCAAGAGATTCGGCGAGGAGCTGATGGGCCGAAGGAGAGTTGGGCGCGCTTGTTGCGAGTTGCTGTGCAGCGCGGCTCGAAATATCAGAGTAAGTATGGACGGTAATGTACAGAACTTCCGGATCCTGCGGGAATTCCCGACTGAGCGAACGGAGAGCATCGACCGCTACATCACGCTGATCAAGAGCCATCGCACATTGGACCACCGCAAAGCCACCCTCGCGCTTGGTAGGTTTGTCGGTCACGTGAGGACCGGTTTTTTTTAGCAAGGGAAGCGCCTCCTCGCAGTGTCCAGTGCGGGCAAGAGTTATTCCACGATGCTCGGCAGCAGAAGGACTCTCTGCTGCTGTTGGCGATACGCCTGAAGTTTGAGCGGGGGAATAAAAGGGAAAGGCCGAAGATAGCGTTAGCATAAAAACCGTAAACAGAGATCTGGACATAAAAAAAGGGGGCAGGCGCTGAACGGCGCCTGCCCAATGATACCAGCGGTTAGAAGTACAACTTCAGAGCAAATTGAATGTAACGTGGGTCTTGCGAGCTGGTAATCAAACCCATTCCGGAACCTACGTTTGTGTTGGGAGCGTTCAGGTTCACATGATTGAAAGCATTGAGCCAATCACTTCGGAACTGAAGCTTCATCTTCTCAGTCAGCGGAAAATCCTTCTGCAGACTCAGATCGACATCGGCATAACCTGGCCCACGGACTGGGCCTTGTGCTGGGCAAGTTCCAAAGTTGTTAGCAGGGTTCGAATAAACGCTAGGGTCGAACCATTGATATCCCTGGAACACGCCTTTGGAAACAGATGGCTGCCGTCCGAAAACGTGAGACGGACCATTGCAGTCGGGACGTAAACCACGAGAACCGGTCGCATCGTTTGCACCGGAATAGAGAGCGAGAGGGAATCCAGTATGAACTTGGATGATGGGATCGATCGACCATCCTCCAGCTACTGCGTTGACGAAGCCATTGGAGTTTGCTCCAAATTTTCGGCCTCGGCCGAACGGAAGATCGTAAACTGCATAAGCAGAAAGTACGTGACTCGAATCGAAGTAACACGGAGCGTAATCTGCATGAGGATTGTACAAATTCTGGAAATACGGACTTGCTGGAGAGCCTTGTGTCGATCCCCAAGTTCCGTAGTAGCCGCTGTTGTCGGTCATACATTTGGAGAACGTGTAAGCAACCTGGTACTCCAGGCCATTCGTCATCCGCTTCTGGAATACTGCTTGGAGCGCATTGTATTTCTGGTTACCCACGGAAGCGGTTCCAGAGATCTGAGAAATGTCTTTTTGCAAGGCTGGGTTGCCTGAGAGAAAGACGCTGGGTGCTGTGCATGGCGGTGTACTGCAAGCACTGTTAGGTAGCAGTTGCTTTTGCAGATAAGGCATTGGGACCATCAAATGAGTTCCGTGCTGTCCAACATAGCCGATCTGGAAAGTGGCACTATTGCTGATCTGTTGCTGTATGGTCAAATTCCATTGCTGCGTAATCGCAGGTTGAACGTTGGGATCCCATATCCGGATTAAAGCACCAGCCAGAGGGTCGGAAACACTGGTCGGGATAAGTCCTTGGTCTGTAGTCGACCCAGGCACTTGTGTTCCCGTGTATTGCTGCAGTGTTTCAGCTGGACTGAACGGAGGATTGATGGGAAGACGCAGGTTGGTGCCCGTTCCTTCCATGTAGGACGATATTGTGAAGGCACCACGCACTACCGTCTTGCCGCTGAGGCTTGAAGGGGTCCAGGCAAAACCGACTCGCGGTTGCAAGTCTTTCGCTCCATAAGTTCCGTTGTAAAGGCCGCGACTACTGTTTTGGCACGTAACTGGTGCGGTTCCTAGGTTAGCTCGCGAGCAATTGGGAGCTAAGAGCTGGCCTGAGAAAAGTCCGAAATTGTCCTGCAAGTCGTGCTCTTCAATCCATGGAGTATGAGCCTCGTAGCGCAAGCCGAGGTTCAAAGTCAAAGTGTTGGATAAACGCCAGTCGTCTTGGAAGTAGCCCGCCAAAATACTGGAACGTTGCCCCCATGCCCCGCCTGAGATGCCTCGTCCATAAGACGAGGGTAATCCCAAGAAAAAGTCCGCGCCGGCAAATCCCCCCTGGGTCGGGGTTGCGGGTGCCGAAGGATCTAGCGGATTGCTGGAGGTGTAGTTTCCGTTAAAAATAACTCCGCCCAATGTTCCGCTATTACCTGTGTAGAAGGTGTTTATGCGATCGCGCCAGAACTCAAAGCCGAGATGCATAACGTGGTGTCCATGAGTCAAGACAACAGAATCGCTGGCTTGAATTACGGCATCATTGAAGGATTGAATAACCCCAGTACTTCCAATATTTGTAAGGCTACCGTTCCCGGCGCTGCTAGGAGTTCCACCGCCAAAACCTAATAGGAGAAGCCCTGGGACGTTAGCATTGGCGTTCTGAATACCAAGCTGAGTCCCGAGATCTCCGACAGACTTGTCGAAGGTTGTGCCGTTATGGAGCTTCACATAATTTATGCCAAAGCGAACATCGTTCAGAAAACTGGAGTTGAAGGTGTGGCTCCAGTCGACGACTTCGCTGTTGATGGGCGCTTGCGAGAATCCTTGACCCAACAAGGCGAATGAATTCAGGGTTGGATTATTTTGCTTCGAGTGCGAATACCGACCGTAAATGTGGTCACGCTGAGTGGCATTGAAATCGATTTTCACATCGTACTGGTTGGTGTTAAACGCCTGCGAAGTGGTGTATCCAGCGTTGTTTCCGGTTACGTTGGTCCCGGTCGCCGCGGGATATAGAGGCGAGTTAAACAAGGCGCTAGCGACTGGATCAATCCTGTTCAGGGGAATCTGGTTATTTACAAAAGCAGTACTGGTTCCATTGGGAGTACAGGGGGTGCCATTTCCACCAGTTCCTGGGGCGCATGGATCATAAAGTTGATTGATGATCAACCCATGGCTATCTCTATCGTTACAAATACCGCCAGTGAACCCGCTGGTGCATAGCCCGGAGAAGTCGCCTGCGCGTTCCGCTGGCGTGAAGACATTAATTCCCTTAAAAGATGTCGGATGATCGAATCGTTGTGCCTGATAATCAAAGAAGAAAAACAATTTGTCTTTCTTGATTGGACCACCGATGGTTCCTCCGAACATGTTCCAGCGCACGGTGTCGCGGGGCGCACCTTGGAAGTTGTTCTCCCACCGATTTGCGTTCAGTTTGTCGTTACGGAAGTATTCCCACAGATCGCCATGGAAGCCATTCGTGCCGGACTTAATACTCGTGCTCACGATGCCGCCCTGAAAATTGCCGAACTCAGCGGACGCATTATTGGTGATGAGGTTGAATTCCTGGATTGCGTCCGGAGCTGGAGTATAGCCAAGCAGATTGTCTGATACTTGGTTGTTGTCCAAACCATCCAGGATGAAATTGTTGGCCTGTTCACGGTTGCCGTTGATGTAAGGGCGTGCACCGTTCGCGACGTTATCGCCATTGTTGAAATTCGTGGGGTCAGGGGACACACTGCCTGGCGAAAGGAGCGTTAGTTCCACATAGTTGCGCGTTGCGAGCGGGAGCCTATCATTTGTTGCTGAGTCGATAATCGTACTTAATTGTGTGCTTTCAGTCTGGAGAACGGGAGCAGAACCCGACACCTCGACCGATGTAGTAACTTGCCCCACCTTCATTTGCACATCTACACGTGCTGTCTGGTTCAGCACGAGGGTGAATGGCGCATGCACGACGGTATCAAATCCGGTTTCGGTTACGCTCACCGTGTAGGTCCCAATCGGTAGACGTGGAAAAGTATATGCGCCAGCGTCGTTCGTTTGTGCCGTCCAAACGCTGCCTCGCTCAGTATCTTTTGCCGTCACCGTCGCGCCTTTGATCGGCGCCCCGCTTGGATCCACAACCGTACCGACGATGGCAGCGGTAACTTCTTGACTCCACGCCGGAGCCGTTAGGCAGACCGTCCCTAGTACCAGTAAACAAGATAGGGCAATTCTCAAACACTTTTGCATTGCAAAACCTCCGGGGGCTCTTGATTGGCTACGGATCACAGCGAAAATTATCGTGGTCCAATGCTATAGAGCACGTAGACCGCAATCGTCAAGCAAAAAAAACACTATTGACAAGAAAATGGTTTTTCTGAGGTGTTGATTAGACTAATCGAGCAGTCAATAGGACTCTGTCCGTCGCGGCTGGGAAGTCTATCACGATGCAATCTTGAACACGACATTCTCCGAATGATGAATGAAGACCTATAGCAGGAGATCGTTCAAAAGTGTGAATAGGACAATCATGAGGCGACTTCGACTTATCGTGTGAGAGTCAGAGAAGGCAATCATATCCTGCATGGAAGTTGACCGCAGCTCATCCCGCTAGCGTAATCTATGTTCTTAAGGCGAATGTGTGATTAATTTCCTCTCGATCATCGCGGTTGGATTTTTTCTCGGAATGCGTCACGCAACCGATCCCGACCACGTTATCGCTGTGACGACCATCGTTACTAATCAACGTAAGGTATCGCGGGCGGCACTGATCGGCGCATTCTGGGGCATTGGGCACACACTTACAATCTTTCTCGTCGGCGCCGGAATTATTCTCTTCAATCTCGTCATTCCCGCGAGAATTGGCCTCAGTATGGAACTTTCAGTAGGAGTGATGCTGATAGTCCTCGGTCTTGTGAATATCGCCGGATTTCTGCGCTCGATGCCGGCTGCCGCGATCCACACTGAGGGCGGGGAAGCGATCATTCACTCGCATCCGCATAGCCATGGAGATTATGTTCATAACCATCCCCACAATCACGACCCGGAAGCTCATCCACATTCGCCCGACCGGACGCCGCTGGCGTGGCTCGACCGAATCTTTGGACGAGTGGCCCTATATCAATATGTGCGTCCCCTGGTTGTGGGTATTGTCCACGGACTCGCCGGTTCGGCTGCCGTGGCTCTGCTCGTTCTGACGACAATCCGCAATCCTCGGTGGGCGATCTTTTATCTATTGATCTTCGGAATCGGCACTATTGGAGGAATGATGCTGATTACGATGAGCCTTGCTTCGGCGTTCCGTTTTGTTGGCGGGAAGCAGGGGCAATTTTCGCGGATCTTGGCCATGGCTTCAGGCCTACTGAGTCTCGCGTTCGGAATATTTGTCACCTATCAAATGGGGTTCATGAGCGGATTGTTCACTGCTCATCCGCATTGGACGCCGAAATAGACAACCTCCAAATCCATCAACTGTCGCGCGAAGGTCAGTGTTGTTCAGGTTCGCGCACCTCGAGGAATTGATCGCAACGAACATCATTCAATGTCTGCTGCACCCCTGAAGGCCATACGATATCTATTTTCGCCATGTCTGCGGAGCCCAATCCAAAATGAAGTCTTTTGTCATTCGAGGAAAGATAACTTCCTGCCGCGGTTGCGAACCGAGTCTGTCCGTTCACTTGCACTCGGGCGCCAAAGCCATCACGATTGCTGCGAGTTCCGCGCAACATAATAGTAAGCCAGTGCTGTTTTCCTCCATTGTTGAGAAACACTTGCGGATGATCGCCGAGTACTGTGGTGATGGCGTCAACCGAACCGTCATTGTTTAGGTCCCCAAACGCAGCTCCACGTCCGGCTACAGGGACTTTACTCCCAGCGTCGGCCCGCTCGAATCGGCCATTATGATTCAGCGCCAGTAGCGGCGGCTCAAGATAATGCAGAGATGAATCGAAATGTTCCACATTGTCGATGACATGACTTTGCGTCACGAAGATGTCTTTCCAGCCGTCGTTGTCGAAATCTTCCAGCCCGATGCCCCAGCCTGATGTAGCACCTGAAAGCAGGCCGAAACCACTTTCCAGGCCTTGTTCACTGAAAGAGCCGTGACCATCATTGTGAAAGGCCGCGTACAGCTGGTGCGGAAGTTCGGTCACCAGAATGTCGGGTCGACCGTCATTATCGTAATCCTGAAAGACAACGCCCATTCCTGACAGCTTCTTGCCGTCGACGTTGAGAGCCGCGCCTGTCTCCATCGCGCGCTCGGTAAAGGTACCGTCGCCGTTATTGTGAAAGAGAAATTGTTCAACAACGTCGTTCGTCACGAAGATGTCGGTGAATCCATCGCCATCATAGTCGGCAAATGCGACTCCCAAACCGTGCCCTTTCTTGGCTGCAATCCCGGACTTAACGCTTACATCTTCAAACGTGCCATCGCCACGGTTGTGATAAAGGATGTTTGTGGTTCCGGGAAATTCTCCTGGAGGGCAGTACATGTGAATATCAGCGCCGCAGAATTTGCTGCGTTTTGTGTCCCAGTCGAGATAGCGAGTCACAAACAGATCAAGCTTGCCGTCATTGTCATAATCGACGAATCCTGCTGATGTCGACCAGCCGCCCGCAGCAACTCCGGCTTTCGCGGTAACATCCGTGAAAGTGCCATCACCGTTGTTGTGATAGAGAATGTTCTTCCCATAGCTTGTGACATAGATGTCGGGATATCCGTCATTGTCGTAGTCTCCGACCGCTACTCCCATCCCGTAATTTCCGGTTCCAGCGTGCGCCAGTCCTGCTTGTTCCGTCACGTCGGTGTAGCTTCCATCCTTATTCTGACGATAGAGCCGGTTCCAATACAGGAGATTGTCGCGATCGAAATCCTCGGGCTGCCCCATCGGATTGGTGATCCGGCCACCATTCACCAGAAAAATATCGAGCAGTCCGTCATTGTTGTAATCGAGAAGTGCGACTCCGCCAGGCATGGTCTCAATCAGATATTTCTGCTGAGTTGGTGAGTTCTGCAGGATGAAATCTAATCCGGGCGGAAGAGTAACATGAAAGATCGGTGATGAAGGTGAGGCGGCGAAACAAGCGATAGCAGCTATTCCGCAAAGACCTAACGCCGCGAATATCAGTGAGACACGTCTTGTTCTCGCGCTGGTTCTACTCGCACAAAACATGGATATTCAGGTTACGGAAACGATGACTCTTATGGATGTTGCCTGAT
>JAOAPG010000287.1 GCA_025462785.1 Acidobacteriaceae bacterium | reverse complement strand
TAAAAGAAACCATTCTGAGCCAAGCAAACGTAAAGGCCATCTACGGCGAGCCTATCTCGGCAAACGGAAAGACCATCGTTCCCGTTGCAAAAATAATGTACGGCTACGGTGCGGCTGCGGGCACCGGAGGCGTGGGCGATACGAGCGCCCGAGGTGAAGGCGGAGGTGGTGGCGGGGGAGCACGAGCTACACCTGTGGGCGTCATAGAGGTGAGCAACCAGCGGACCCGGTTCGTTCCGATTAGCGACCGAAGGAAGATGGCGGGCACTCTGCTAGCGGGAATTGGAATTGGTATGTGGCTGGGTTGGCACAGACGCCGCTAACTGGTCGTGAGCGTGAGCGCCTGATACGTAGGTAAGAAATGTGAGCCTGCGTCGGTTCCTCGATGAGATCGAGCCGGACGATTCCGATGGCGTGGGAGTACCGATCCTTTATTTCCATTTTTGCTTGCTCTTCAAATAGATCAAAGTTCCGTGTGGAGGTGCTTGATGGCGGGAAGCCTGAACAGTATCGCCAAGGACTCTTCGCCGAGCCCAGAACCTTCGATGCAATCGTAGCGGCTACTTTGCTCTTTCGAGTGCAGCTAGCGCACCTGGCGTCGCCATAATTCTGCCCCGCGGAAACAATGAACGCATGACGGTGTCCTGAGCCCATGCGGGCGAGCATCGCCCGCATGAGTCCTCTAAAGCAAAGCGGGATTACTTGTCGGGAAGCGGCAGCCGACCGACATCGCCTAGTCGGCTAGAACGATTGCGAGAATCGGGCTTCCAGGAATTCACCCAGCTTCGCCGTAGCCCTGAATTGCGGGATGGGATCGAGTTCCTTGAATGCCGAAGTGAACGCATTGGAAAGGCTCCAGATCGTTCGTGGCCGGAATTCTTCATATTTTGACTCGAAGTACAGGTTGTGCACGCTCCGGGCAAGATGCTTTGGGGCTTCGAGTCTTCCTTCAACAAAAGCCTCATAGATCACCACCTTGGCAGTAACGTCTGTGAGTTCACTCCTTTGCCAGCTTTCGACCTGCTTTCGCATAGGCTCAAAATTCCGCTGCATTCGGTCAACACCCACCGAGATGCAGTCGATGAGCGAGAATGACTTCGAGTGCTTGGCAAGCACTGGGGTGAAGTCTCCCGCGAATGCCATGTTCGAGCACACGAACACTCGATAGCCACAGGTCATCGCCAAGCGCATGCTTTTGTCGTGAGAGTTGCGCAGCCCGATGGAGAAGCGACATCCTTCCATCTCGGTTGCGAGGTCGAGAACCCCGAAGGCTTTCATGCCGTCTGGCGAGACCGCGTACTCATCGTGCACGACTCCGATGTGGCGAAACCCAAGCGTCTCGATCAGAGCCTGCACGATCTCGTGATGCGGAACGGGGCGGTGCGTTTCGGTTGCCACTGGCGTTGGCACCATTGCTAGTTCTTCGCGGCCAATCGTCCGGCCGCCGTAGCCAATTAACGTACTGGTTTCTGACATACTTCTTTCCTCCTGGTTGATTTGAAGCAAAATTCTTGAGCGCGAGAGAAACACGACGCTGACGAACACCGCCGAATTACTGGCAAAGCTGAACGATTCAGATTTCAGGAGACAGGACTTCCCTGGGAAGCGATGACGATCGCGAGGTCACCCGACATTCGATCGCTTCAGTGTCAACTGAAACCGAATAGTGACGCTTGGTCCGGAACGGCTGGGTGTCCGCGCCCGCGTTTACCTGACAATGATTACGCTCGCTGTCCGGGGTGAGCGATAGTCGAGGTATCCACGGCGGCTTCGACAAGAGCTGCGGGGACAAGCCGAGGGTCGATCAGAAGGCCCGGCATAAGGTTGGAACAGGCGGCCTCGTCGCAATGGGAAACGGCCTGAAACAGTCTGTGATGATCTGCGCTGAGCGCTTTCCAACCCGAATCAAGCGGTCTCGCCAATGCTGGGATCTGGAAAAAAATGGCGTTCAGATACGAAATCCGGAACGCAAAACTTCACTTTTGTTTACAAAAGTGTCGGAAGAGAGGGAGTATGTTTCACACAACAAAAAAGCCACATCAATTGAATCGATGTGGCTTCGCTTAGTGTCTACTTCCCGAAACACTGTTCGTGATGCCCTCCCCCGAGTTCCCCACGAACAGTGCAATTTGAAATAACGCCCCCAAGGCCACTCTGGATTCAAGACTGATGTCAACCTCTTCGCAAGCGCGGAGAGGGGTTAGTCTGGACTCTTCAAGCCACCAGCAATACGACTTTGGCATCGCACTGGCGCGAAGCTCCTCCATTGAATTCCTGTACTGACGCATACTCCACGACGAAGCCCGGACCAATTGCAGGATAGTCGCGAAGATCCGCAAGACATGGCGGAAAAATAAGAACGGTTACGCAATCCTGGGCTAGAGCGAAGATTGCCGGAGGCAAAAAATGTCAGGGTTTCGTCTGCCCTTCAAGTTCGATCAGAATCATTTGTAAGTCTGGAATTACGGCGGCGTCTCCATGTGCTAAAGCTGCCGTTACCGCATCGCGCTTGGAGTCAACTTTATTGAGCGAACTTCGAACCGAGTCACTTCGTGCACTGTTAGCGACACGCTGAACCTGACCGAATAACTGACTGGAGTATTGACCCGCAACGCCATAGTTCTTCCGTGTTGCCTCAAGATAGGTAAGGGAGGCCGCATCTCGAATACGTGAGAGCTGCTGCCCCAGCTGACAAGAATCAAGTTCTCGTGCCGCAGCGGAAAGATTGGCGCGT
>JAOAPG010000332.1 GCA_025462785.1 Acidobacteriaceae bacterium | reverse complement strand
CAAACTCTGTACCGCCGGCGGTTTCAAGATGCCAGGCTTCGCACTCGCAGACGACGGCTTTCTCGCTCTATATAAAGGAGAGGTCGTCACCGCATCGGACTGGTTGCCGGAAGATCGCGCCATCAGTTCCGTTCCTTGCCTTAAGGGTTTGGTTGTTCGCTACCCCATTCGAATGTTCGAGGACCTGCTTCCCTACACCAGGATGTCCACGGAAGACACAGTGGCTCTGGTGAGGCAGGTCATCGAAGAGCAAAACGGCTGCGATATAGACGCCAAAGCGGTCGCCGATTTAGTGGAGCAGCAAATCAAACTTGATGGAACCTTCACACTGCACAGCGAAACAGCCGCCAAGAATGGAGGAGACTTCGATTTCGATCTCATTGCTGTGGTCGAAGGCGATCGCTTCCCTCGATTCGTCGAAAGTCGTTTCGCTCATCGCGGCCGGCACGAAAAGGAAAAATCAAAGCCGGCTAAAAGACAAAGCCCTTGGTGGAATCTTGCTCAGGTGGCAAATCAGGCAAAAGGAAATCAGATTGGTTCCATCACTGATCTGAAGACTTCTTGCTATGCCGCCGGATTCACAGAACAAGGCTATCAACTCGTCGATGAACTGCAACACGCCCTCGACAGTCTCAAACATGGAACCGAGGTCAACCAGCAACTCATTGCCGACATTCGCGAGAAAGTTCCGGCCGCACCTTGGTTGCAATTCAAAGACAAGGAGCGTGTCGCGGACTTGCCCATTCACCTTGAGGTTCTGCCGACCGACAAGATTGGCTACCTCTATAACGTAGTCCGCAAGGAGGTGGAAGACTTCTTTTCGGCCAAGCTGCCCATTGGCGACTTCCACGGACTTATTACGGGAGAGAGTTTCACCCGCGAGATGTCCCAGGAATGCCGGCTAGTCAACCGGATCTATGCAGAAGAAATAGGAAAGCTAATAAAAGAACAACAGGCTTTCGAAGCCTCTTTGGCTACTGCCGAGAAGGAGTACGAAGCCCAACGCAACGACCCTAACACTAGGAACGAAGCGCGCGCCCGACGGAATGCGGCTCGCAGTGCTGTCTATACTCACAAGGACAAGTTCCGCGAGGACTTTCAGGCTTTGCGGTCTCTGGTTCGAGCTTGGGGAGACGGAAAAAAGTTGAACCGGCGAGGATGGTGCCAGGCTCTGCACGCGATTGTTTGTGCAGGAAAGGGCAACGGTTCTCTGCTGTTTCACTCCTTTCCGCAAGAGGTCATCGACAAAGTTGTGGAACAAACTGGCAGCACGCCGGTGGAAGTTGCAGTTCCAGATCTCGTGGATGGCGAAATCGAGTTCGACGACGATGGTCGCGTATTCCTCGTCGAACATTTCCCCAATGGCGATGGCAGCACTCACGAACGCAAGATTTTCCTTCTGCAGGTCTCGAAGAAAGGTGAGCTTGTGACAGATGGAAGGATCGTCGATCGTGTACAGCCATTTCCGATGCGATACGGGTCTGGGGAGATACGCGATGGGAAGTTGGTGTTCAAAGACATTCGCCAACATCCTGCATTGAGACGTTCACCCTCACCATAAATCAGGGCCGCTTGGGAGACCTGAAGTTCGGGTCTTCCAAGCATTTTCAAGCATTTTTTAAAAAGGAGCAAAACGGTATGAAAAGCTTGTGGGTTGCATTTTTGCTATTTGCGATCTCCGCGGAGACTTCGCCGGCACAGCGCGTCCAAACCCTGAAGCCAGATCGCGGGCGAATACTGCACATGCAAACAGCTCTCAACCACCTGAGTATTCTGGAGATGAGTGAACCGGTTACGACGGTTGCGGTCGGGAGCCGCCTATTCAAAGTCGAATGGCGGGAGAACAAAGTCTTCATAAAGCCCTTGGAGGCTGGCGTCTCAACTAATCTCTTTGTTTGGACAGGCTCGGGAAGGTTCAACTACGAGTTGGATGTACCTGGCCCGGTGTCGGAAATGGATTTTGCTGTCGACCATCCAGTTCCCGAACCACCGCGTGTCAAACCCGCCTCGGCCAGTGCCCCGGATTCCAATGAGCTCTCGCCTGCCGAAGTGTTGATCGAAAGTAAGCCGGTGCGACTCTATGGATCGATTCCCTACAAGAAGCGCGTGACCGTGTACCTATGCGACCTGTTCGAAAAGGACAGCAAACTCGTCATTCGCTATAGCATCCGGAACGAAACCAATAAGCCGTACACGCCCGGTGCGCCGCAGGTTCTTGCTCTCAGCGCTCCCCGTTACCGCGAGTCACTCTACACGCTTAGCAATTACCAGTTGACTCCCAACGCGGTAGCCCACCTAAAGAGTGACGGACAAACACAACTCGAGGTCGCAAACAGCCGAGGCTCAGCTGATCTTATTGCTCCGGGACAGGAAGCCATGGGAATCATCACTGTTAAGGTTCCCCAAGACCGCAAAGGCCCAACTGTTCTGCGTATTTTGTTTCTCGCAACTCCTTCGGGGCCAATCAGCGCGACTTTGGTGCTTTGAAATGTTGAACCAGACCTCATCCCGCGATGCCCATGCTTGGATCGTCGCCTATTTGAAACAACGGCCGGACATTGGGCTTCAAAAGGCAATCGTAAATTTTATGTTTGAACCTCCGAACCCGTTCGATGCGACAGCCAGGCGGCGACCGAGATTGTGGTTCGCACTGCTCGGATTTGGACTCACTGCGTGCACACTCGCATTTGTTTACTTCGAGATTCTGCCCTGGGTGCATAGACCTTAACGCGTGTGAGCGATGCAAACCTTCCATGAACTCGACAGGCTTGGCCGCTGTCCGGCGACACAGCTGCATGCCGACTTCTTCGTATCCTCATTATTCTTATTAGGGGTCCACAAATATCCCCCGCATGCCGGGTCGTACCCATCATGAGACCCGCTTACAACAGGCCACCCGAGCATCCTCCTCTTCTTGAGGGCTATGAGATCGTGGGCGCCGTTCTAGCGTTTGCGGCGGGCTGGTTCCTCTGGTACGTCGCCCGTGAGCGCTATTACGTCACTGGCCGGCAACTTGCGGAACTGGCTTGCTACTCCGTAATTGCGATCACTGGCTTGTATTCTGCCATCTATCTGGGGTTAACAGCACGTAGTCGACGCGAAAGACAGTGGCCTCACCCTCCGCTCGTTGTCTCTTCAAAGAGAGATCAGACAGCAATCCGGCAGGCACGCGAGCAGAACGCCGTCGTGCTTGGCTATGACGTGCACAGCAAACCATGGTTGTGGCCCGATCGTGTTCGGGTAATGCAAGCCATCGTTTTAGGAATGACGGGGTCCGGCAAAACTACGTTACTCCGGAACATTATCAGCCAAGACTTAAGCCGCTTGGTGGGCACCACAGAGCAACCGCACCGTATTCCAATGGTGATCTTCGATGGTAAAGGCGACCTGGAATTTTTTTACAGCCTTCTGCCTCATATTCACCGCGCCGGGCGCTTGCACCAGCTGCGTGTTCTCAATCCTGCGTGGCCGGACATCACAGTCCGTTACAACCCTTTTCATTGTGGGGATGACGACTACATGGCGGTAGTAAACATGGTCTTCGGCTCGTTCAATCTGCATGACGAGTTTTTTGCCAAGCATCAGCTGAACTACCTGGCAGACATTGTCCGTGTGCTCGTCTATACCGGCCTGAAGTTCAACTTCTACGATGTGCTTGTCATGGCCATTGACAAGCAAGTATTGCGCGAACAAGTCGACAAAGTTTCGCGCCGGCTTCAGCAAAGCAAAGAATTGAGCACGCAGCGGAAGTTGAATTTCGAGATGTCCGTGAAGAACTTGTATCAGTCCTTTCAAGACCGGGAGCGCGTGCCTAAAATCCAGGGACTTCTCAACGAGTGCATGACCTTCCTCGATGACGAGCTAAGCGTGATCACCGGTCCCTATGAGGACCTGCTGTCGATCGACGAAGTTATTGAACAAGAGCTCATCCTTTTTGTCAGTCTCAATGTAAACAAGAACACCGAACCGGTGCGAGCTCTAGGGAAGATGCTGCTGCAAAATCTCCAGCTGGTAGTTGGCAAGCGGTATGAGAGTGAAGAACAACGCCACCGTTCAGGTCAACCCCTTTTTAGCGTCGTCCTGGATGAGTTTGCCCCCTTCGGGTCCCGGAATTTTCCGCAGATCTTGCAAACTGCCCGCGGGACCAACACTGCATTCCTATTTTCAATGCAGAGCCTTCCCCAGCTCATGCAGGTCGGCCGCGGATTCAAAGAGGATGTAGCCTCCGCGCCGAATACCACAATCATCCTGCGCACGCGCGACGAGGAAACTGCGCGCTACTTCTTGCGAGCGTCCGCCGAGCACCGGGTTACCCACCGCAACCGTTCCATGCAGCGCTGGAAGTTTTTCGGATACGAGCAGTATGAGGACACGGGACGCGCGGTTGACATCGAAACCACGGAGACACGCGCGCTCGATGAACACATTAAGAATCTTCCCAAAGGGCAGATGGAGATCTTAATGACGGATGACACGCGTGGCACTCTCCATGGTCACTTGCACGTGCGGGCGCCTTCAGATGTCCAGGTCCCACATTTTGCACCGGAACTTTATGCGCGTCTCAAGCAGTCTCGCACAACCTCGGTTGGCGCCAATCTTCGTTTCAAGAGTGTCGAAGTACCAGAGGCGCGACATACGCGACGGATGTCGGGAGCGTTCAGGCGGTGAAGCACTCCTGTCGTAGCGCCGTGGTCTTCATGATCTTGTTAGGCTTGGCCCGTAGTCTGCATGCACAGACACGCCCCACGCAGCACAGCTTGCACCAGCAAGAGACATGGTATGAGTTCATGTTGAAGCAGTTCAATCCGAGTGGCTTCGACTATGGCGCCTGGCTTGAGAGACGCCGTCGCGCCTTCCTGGAAGCGACGCTGAGCACACCATATTTTTGGTACAGCTGCTCTGCTACCGCTGCGCTGTTCCTCCTATTCATCGCATACACCAAGCTGCAGATCGACCACAGGCGCAGCTTTCGCGTCACCTCTGATGTGATGGCGGACCTCTACAATCACGACTCCTATTCCCGGCAAATTGCAAAGGCGGCGATCGAGAAATACAACCGCCACGTTGAGCAGTGTAACCGCGCCATAGAACAGGCTGAGTCAGGAGAGGGTCGAGCCGGTTGGGGCGACACTCATGCAGACGCCGTCAAGGAAGAACTGCAGCGCGTGGCAGCCCAGCTTGAGGCCACGACGCAAGATCGCGACAAATTGCAGGAAGAGCTTAGGCGCAAATCCGTCGTCATCGCAGATCTGACGACACGCATAGATGCACTCGCCAAGAAGATGGGTGGAACACAGGGAGGTCTCGAAATCACTCGGACTGCACAGGTCTCTCCTGAAGGAAACGGCAGCGACTCCAAATTAATCGATCAGATTAATCGACTTCAGGAAGAGCTCTATGCCGAACGGCGGAAAAACAAAAGGTTGAAAGGAGCATGATGCAGATGCTCGTCACAGTCACAGGCTTCGGTAGTGTTTGGCGGCGAAGGTTGGGCAAGGATCCGAACGATCCCATGCGGTTTGCCAGAGCTGCTTACTTCAATACGACAGGCGTGTTGGTCAACGGGAAGATCCGAACGAGACCAAAGATAGTCGGCCACGCCCGATTCAACAGTACAGGAGGATTCAATCCACACAATCCGCTCCGCATGGTCAACAGCGTGTTTGAGTGTGCCGAGCCTTGCGTGTGGGAAGGCGAAATCAAGGTCTTGTTCAAGCGAATGCTCTCTGCGCCGCAGGAGCCTGACTACTTCCTCGTCGTGGCACGTGCGTCTGAGATTGGCCGAGTAGATGTAGGCTCGACTGCGTGGCGATCCGAAGGCAGTCTCCTGATTTCCTTCAGCGAATCCCGTGACGACCAAGAGGTTATGTTGCTCATGCCAAGCCAGGGCTGGATACGGACGGATTTAGGCAGGGCTGTGCTTCTGCCGTTCGTTTCATGGCCTTGGATAGCACGTCTCCAGTTGCAGCATCGACCAAGTTCTATCTAAGTCATGCGCTATCCGAAAGGGTCCATCCAGCTACGAGAGTCGCACGATATTCCATTACTGCGTCAGGTTCTGTATTCGGAATTCGTTACCCATGCCCAACTGCTGGAATTCATGCGACTGAAACACTATGAGAGGAATCGACCGTCTTTCAATTGGAGAGTTCGGCGCCTGGTAGGCCGTCAGCTAATCATTCGACAATCGACCCCGATGGCCAGCGGCGAGGTTATCTATTCCGTTGCGAAAGCCGCGGCGAGTCTGCTTCAAGGATTGGGGGAGTACTGCTTATACGGCCACCATCGGATCCCAAGCAATGACATCGGCCGGCACATTCTTCACGCTATTGAACTGAATGAAATCCATCTTAGTGTGCTGCGCACCGGATCACTTGTTCGTTGGATTTATTCTACGGAGATCCGTTCCCAGAATGAGCTGACGGACTTTGGATTCGCCAAGGACTACGATGCGGTAGTGACTATGAGCAGCGAAGGTCGAGAGTATCGCTGGGCCTTGGAATATGAGCGCAGCCCGAAAGCGGCGAAATATTACCGGGCAATCGCCGGGGCCATTCACGACGAAACCCAGCTGCAACGTATCCTTTATATAGTGTCGAACTACGATTTGCTTCGCTACATCTCTGGTTTTTTTGCGCCCGGGCGATGCCGGGTATTCTTCGGGTTGGTTCGAGATTGGCACAACCAATTGTTGGCAATGCCAGTCTATGACGGCTCCATGAACCGTCCTTTGCGCTTAAGAGACGCGCTGGACGGCTGCGGCGCTAGGACGTCCCTTACGAATATGACTCTTCCTTTCGGTGTTGCTGGGTGATTTTTTGGATCGCCAATAACTTGCCTTTGAGTCGCCATTGACCCTCCGTCGGGCGCCGATGTGACTCAAACAACGTCACTTGCACGTTGACTATACCCGATCTGATGCCGTGTTTTCGCTCGAGAGCCCAACGCACGGCCAAATTGAAATCCGGCCATATCGTGGATCGTGACACGGCTTGAACGAACTGGCATGACAAGAAAATATCATATTCGCTTTCTATTCGCCACAGCCCGTTAAGGCAGAGTAGCCTCTCATTGTTGATCAGGAGGAGAGCGCCTTCTCTCGTCAGCGTGCTCTTCAGCATCCTTTAGCATGTATTTGAGAAACATCAGTCTGCGTCGGCATTCTTCCACGAGATCAAGTCGTGCGATTCCGAGCGGCTGAGTGCGCGGATCTTTCATTTCCATCTTCCCTTGCTCTTCAAAGCGATCCAGTTCGAGATGGAGCTGCTTGATGGCGGAAAAGGAAATCCGGTGGAGATTCATCGGGGCCTAAGAGACAATTGCATACGTCTATGTACATAGAAGTGTTCGATGCACGACAGTGTACAAGCGACTTTTAAAATCTTCAGTCAAGAAATCTGACCGCACTTCGAAAGACAAGATGTGGCAGCTTCTGGTCGAGTATCTGAGTCCTCGCGCGGGAAAAGTACTTCTTCAGACAATCGGTATACTAGTTCCTTATGGAATACCAGAATCTTCGAAACCGGGTTCGAGAACTCTCAGACGAGATTGAAAGCATCAAGGCAGAGAACGCGAAACACAAACGAGGAGGGTTCGGCTTTACACGTGAGAGCGCCGAGAATCGGCGGCTCCGCCTGGAAGAGATTAAGCAGGAACTTCACCGACTCGCCTCGAAGGGGCCCCCAAATAGTCCTTAGTCGAGATGGTCAATGCTCCATTGCGAAGCGGAGATATAAACAAATAGTGCGCTCTCTCTGCCGGTTGGAATGCAGTATCGTAGCGCATGGACTCCACCACCCCGGATCTATCCCACGTCCTAATCGAACTCGGACTGATCGTCGTTAGCCTTGCGATCCTTGCTCGCATCGCAAGTCGTTGGGGCTTCTCTGCCATCCCTCTCTACCTGCTGGCTGGCCTCGCCTTTGGCAAAGGAGGACTGGCGCCACTGAACCTCAGTGGCGGATTCACCCACATCGGCGCCGAAATCGGCGTGCTTTTGCTTCTCTTCATGTTAGGCCTTGAGTACACCGGAGGCGAGTTGGTTGCCAATCTCCGGAGCGCACTTCCTGTGGCCGTCGTGGATTTCGTGTTGAACTTCACGCCCGGCCTCATTGCGGGACTCCTCCTCAAGTGGAAACTTCTCCCTGCGGTCCTGTTGGGCGGCGTGACTTACGTCTCTTCTTCCGGCGTGATTGCCAAGCTTTTGGCAGAACTCCGTCGGCTCAACAATCCTGAGACTCCGGCAGTGCTGTCGATCTTGGTGCTGGAGGACTTGGCCATGGCCGTCTATCTGCCTCTTGTTGCCGCCCTTCTCGCCGGAGGTGGGCCAGCGAGAATGGCCCTGTCTGTCTCATTGGCACTCGCGACAGTCCTTCTGGTTCTCGCCCTGGCGGTCCGCTACGGCGTGCCGCTGAGCCGCATTGTTGCTCATGAGTCAGATGAGATCGTACTCCTCACGGTTTTTGGCGCGGTCCTTCTTGTCGCCGGGGCTGCGCAGCGGCTGCAAGTGTCGGCTGCCATTGGCGCATTTCTCGTGGGCATCGCCGTCTCTGGGCCCATGGCTGAACAAACGCATCGTCTGCTCGCCCCCCTTCGTGACCTTTTTGCCGCCACGTTCTTTTTCTTCTTTGGGCTTCAAATCGATCCGGGAACGCTGCCGCCCGCCCTGCCTGCCGCCGTTTTGCTGGGCGTTGTAACCGCATTCACAAAAGTGCTGACCGGTTTCTGGGCTACGCGGCGAACCGGTGTTGATCGGCCAGGACGCCTGCGGGCGGGCATGGCTTTGGTCGCGCGTGGCGAGTTCTCAATCGTAATTGCAGGTTTGGGTGCCGGCCTCGAGCCGCAACTTGGGCCGCTTTCAGCCGCCTACGTGCTATTTCTCGCGGTGCTCGGTCCCATCCTGGCCCGCGCGGTTAAATAGAATTTCTCGAAACAAGTTGCATGGCAAAATGTGCTAGGTGTTGCTGGAGAGGTCGTCGCCCTCCATACAAACAGCGCCCGAGCGCCTTTTGTTCGTCATTCCTTTGTCTTGGCCTTGGTGGGCAGGGTGAAACGAAAACTTGCGCCGCGCGGCGAGTTGTCGACGGCCCACAGGCGGCCACCATGCGATTCGACGAGGGAGCGGCTGATGCGAAGTCCCATACCGGTCCCGTCGGGCTTGGTAGTAAAGAAGGCATCGAAGATCTGCTCTGCCTGCTGTGGGGGCAGCCCCGCGCCGCTATCAGTGACGGACACCACAACTTCCTCGTTTTCCGCAGGCTGCGACTTGATGGTTAGCTCGCGCGTTCCATCCGCGTCCTTCATCGCATCGATGCCGTTGATCATGAGGTTCATTACCACTTGCTGCAATTGCACGCGGTCTCCCGTGACTTGCGGAAGATCTGCGGCCAAGTCCGTCAGGACTGAGATGGAGTGTCGCGACACCTCGTCGCGCAGGAGGACGATCATCTCTCGAACAAGGTCGTTTACATCAACCAACTCCTGTTCCGGAGTACCCTTCTTGAAAAGCAGGCCGACCCGATTGATGATATCCCCAGCGCGCTTTACGTCTTTGACAATTCTCGACGCGGCTTCGTGCGCCTCTTTCAGATCGGGTGGATCGCGCGTAAGCCATCGCATGCAGGTATTGGCGTCTGTGACTGCTGCGGCGATCGGTTGTCTCACTTCGTGCGCCAGAGACGCAGTCACCTCTCCCATAGTGGCCACCCGGTTGACGTATGCAAGATCCGTCTGCGCCTGATGCAGCGCTTCTTCGGCCTGCTTGTGGTTGGTGAGATCGACCATGAGACCACGCAGTCGCGTCACGCGATCTCCCTCCACAACCACAGTCACCAGGTCGCGCAGGCACACCACACTTCCGCCGGCAGCGATCATGCGGTATTCAAATTGGTGGTCGCGTTTCTCAGCAGTTGCGGTTTGGCGGAACTGCAGAGCCCACTCTCGGTCATCGGGATGAACGTGGTCCTTCCAGAATGTCGGTTCGGACAGCCAGCGTTCCACCGGGTAGCCCAGGACGCGCTCGGCCTGTTTGCTGACGAACAAAAACTGGAAACCCGGCACATCTGCTTCCCAAACAATCCCCTCGACCGAATTAACCAGGTCGCGGAAGCGCCGCTGCGCGGCCACGACTTCGGCGAAGGCCGCTCGCTCACTTGCTAGCAGTCTCTCGCGCTCTTCGTCCGCTCGCTTGCGGTCGCTGATGTCCGTCGCGCTACCCATGAATTGGATCAAATCCCCGGATGCGTTCAAAACAGGATGGCCGACGGTGTGGATGTATTTGACTGTGCCGTCCGGAAGAAGGATTCGGAATTCGACTTCATAATCCGACTTTTCAGCGATTGCTCGATCAATCGTCCCTTTCCACTTGGCTCGATCCTCCGGATGAATGCGCCGCAGCCGTTGTTCCCAAACCGGCATGCCCTCTGCTGGATCAAAGCCATATATGCGATACCATTCCTCCGAGAGATGCAAGGCGTCTCGTCCCGCTACCCGCCAGACCCAACTCCCTGTATGCGTGAGCCTCTGCGCTTCCGCCAAGTACGCCTCGCTTCGCTGCAGCTTCTCTTCCTGCAGTTCCAAGGTCTGGGCAGCGAATCGCCTATCCACCCAGGACGTCAGCAGAGCCAGCCCGAGAACGATAAAGGCGACGGCGGCAATTCCGGCGGTGCCAAGTGTGGAGATGCTTACGGCGTGAGACATGTCCGTCGGCGTGCCCGAGGAAGTAAAACTGGCGGCGGCCATGCCGGTGTAATGCATGAGGGGGATCGCAGCACCCATTACGACGGCTCCGGCTAACTTTTCCCGACCGATCCCCGTTTTCTCATCTCGAAGGTGAAAGGCAATCCATAGCGCGGCGAGAGAAATCGGAACCGCGATCACGACGGACAGAATGACGAGAAAGGAATTAAATTGGCATATGGCCGGTAAACGCATGGCGGCCATGCCGATGTAATGCATACTCGCAATACCCGCACCCATCACAACACTTCCGGCGACCGCTCGGGACGCACCCATTTTCCGTCGGCTCACCACGTATAGCGCAGTGACCGACGCGAGAATGGCCGCAAACAGTGATAGTAGAACGGTCGGCCAATGATAGGCCACGGGAATCGGTAGGATGAACGCCAACATCCCAATGTAGTGCATGGACCAAATGCCAGTCCCCATCGCACCGGCTCCGCCCAGCAGCCAAACCGTGCGAGTCCAACCGCCCGCGGCCGTCACGCGACCTGCGAGATCCAGAGCAGCGTACGAGGCAAACATGGCGATCAACACCGAAACCGCCACGAGCGCGTAGTTGTACGAGCCAATCAAGTTCGCGGTAGCCATTTCAGTCATCGGGTTGTCACGCGGAACAGTCGCGCCGCGCTTCAATTAAAAACTAACCGCCTTCCTAGCGCCAGCCCCAATTCTTGCCGGGTTCGAACGACGGTCGCGCACGTCTTCCAAGGTATCAATATGGGATCGACTGGAGCAGTCACTCCGACAAAAATCCGCTGATCCGGTTTTCAGTACTTGCGCCGTGATTTTCAGGGCGTGGAGGAAGTTCCCGCTCACCCGCTAGCGCGATTGAGAAATTTCCCGCCTTCAGCTCAGACAAGCTGGGCAGCAACTCTGCGTAATCGAGATTCGAGCGGTGCGTCGAATCGAGATCGTTTCCCGGGCAGGTACGGACCGCGATGCGACTGCGCTCTTCCGGCGAGAACCGTGAGAACGTGACATTGTTTTTAGGTCAATGAAGCTGCTGAGCGAGGTTCCCAGAGGGATCGATCTTCACGGCGCCGGCGTCCTTCGGTGAAGTCCACCTGAACGTTATGTGCGCCATTTTTCAGGCAGCGCCGTCGGTCTCATGCTCGTTCAGCAAATCCTCGATGAATTACTCGCGCGAATAGTCCGGAATCCTGCTTAATTGAGCGACTCGTACTTTTGGACGAGTCCGACTCCTATAAAGTCCCATTCATTGCAATCAATTTCTGCCAACCCGTCTTGTTCAGACGAACTCGCTCTCCCGTTGACAGCAAGACCCATCCCTCGGTGCGCCCGTCTCTATGAATCTCACGCACGTGCTCGATGTTCACGATTGCCGATCGATGCAGGCGGACAAATTTGTTGGGGTTCAATTTCGCTTCCAGGGCTCGAATGCTTTCTCTCAGCAGGTGTTTCTTGCCGCCGACGTGCAGACACACATAGTAATCTGCCGCCTCGATCCACTCGATATCCGTGACAGAGATCACGGAGCCTGTGTTTCCACTTTTTGCCAGGAACCGCTGCGGGTAGGAATCGCGCCCGGCGGCGCTCCGCAGAGCTTCGAGCGCAGAGGAAATCTCCTCGCGTGCCGCAAATGCTTCCTCCAGCCGAATCCTTTTCTTGACTCGTGCCAGAGCCTGCTCAAGCCGCTCCCGCTCGATCGGCTTTACCAGGTAGTCGAGCGCATGTACCTCAAATGCTTCCACCGCGTATTCGTTGTGGGCCGTCACGAACACCGTCATCGGCATGTTGGGTAATCCGATCTCCTCAATCACCTCAAAGCCGTCCCTGCCCGGCATCTGAATGTCGAGAAACAGCAGCTCAATCTGGCGTGTTTTGAGTGCGGTCAGGACTTGGCTACCATTCCGGCACTCCGCAACGATCTCTATATCTCGATCGGATTTCAGCAAAAACCTAAGCCGCTCTCTGGCTAGGGGCTCGTCGTCTGCGATCACCGTCCTCAGGCTCATAAGGTTGTCCTCTCATACGGGATCGTGATCGACACCTCGAATCCTCCCGCTTCCGGCTGCAAGGCGCGAAGCTCATAATCGTCCTGATAGAAATGAGCCAGCCGTTCCCTCGTATTGTTGAGTCCCACCCCAAAGCCAAAGCGCGAGCTTCCATTCAATCCCGGTCCGTTGTCCCGCACCTGCAATTGCATACGAGTCCCAACTCGCGTTGCGGAAGTTTCGATGCAGCCGTCGCGTTCGCAGCGCGCAATGCCATGCCGAATCGCATTCTCTATGATCGGCTGAAGGAGAAAACAAGGAACCAGTCCGTCGAGCGCATTAGGATCGAGACGAATGTCAACCCGTAGGCGGTCGGCAAACCGCACTCGCTCGATGGCAAGATAGCTCTCAACGATCTCCAGTTCTTGCGCCAGGGGAATCTTACTAGGGGTATTTCTCC
>JAOAPG010000323.1 GCA_025462785.1 Acidobacteriaceae bacterium | reverse complement strand
CAACCCCGCCACTTGGCGCAATTGGTATTCAGCTTATGGTGCCAAGGTGATGCAGGAAATTAAGCAGGGCGACCAGTGGGCTGTGCTCGGCAACAGCTAATCGCGTCTCAGTTTTGATATCCGCTTATCTGTGAACTGGAAATTGTTCCTCACGCTTTGACCTGCTCACGCCCGCACAATTAAAGTTGAGCGCATGTCGCCGAAAGTTCTCATCAGCGGATCCTCCGGACTAATCGGAGCGGCGCTGATCCCGTCGCTTGAGGCTCATCGCTACAGTGTTACGCGGCTGATACGCGGGGTGCCGTCTGGAACCGACGAGATTGCATGGGATCCTACTCAGCCCATTGCTCCCGCATCTGTCTCGGGCTTTGACGCGGTCGTTCACCTTGCCGGAGAATCCGTTGTTGGCCGCTGGACGCCTGAGAAGAAAGCACGCATCCTCAACAGTCGCGTTTTGGGTACTCGGCATTTATCCGAGGGGTTGGCTGAATCTCCTCAACCACCGCGAGTGCTGGTTTCGGCCTCGGCTATCGGGTATTACGGTGATCGCGGCGAAGAGATTCTGAACGAACAAAGCGCTTCAAGTACAGGGTTTCTTCCGGAAGTATGTCGCGAGTGGGAGGCTGCGACTCGCGCAGCATCGGACGCCGGTATTCGTGTAGTTCACATTCGAATCGGTTTAGTTTTGAGTCGCAACGGTGGCGCTCTGCAGCAAATGCTGTTGCCATTCAAACTCGGGCTAGGCGGGAAAATCGGCGGTGGACGCCAGTGGTGGAGCTGGATTGATATCGAAGACCTAGTCGGAGCGGTTCGCCACATCATGAAAAACGACTCGCTGCAAGGGGCGGTGAACATGGTTTCGCCCGAGCCCACGCGGAATTTAGTGTTCACGAAATTGTTGGCAGCAGTATTGTCACGGCCTGCAGTTCTTCCTATGCCTGCGTTCATAGCGCGATTAGCGCTAGGCGAGATGGCCGATCAGGCAATACTCGCAAGCCAAAGAGTGGAGCCGTCCAGACTGAATGCAACTGGGTACACGTTTCAGCAGCCCGATCTGAAGCGATCGCTGGAAAGACTTATCATGAAATAGCGCCGATTATTCGCATCGCGCCTTTCCGAACTGTTCCACTCTCTCCCGAACACTCAGCACATGCTTCGGCAAATCTAGACGGCTTCCCTCTTCGAGTATGGGGATCAGCTTGTCGAACTCCGGCCCGGAATGTGATCCAGTAATAACGATCCGAATTGGATGGAAGAGCTCTTTGCCTTTCGCCCCTGTTTCAGCCTTAACTTCATTCACGATTTTTTTGAACTGGTCGGACGTTAGCTTCCTCTCTGTGGCCAAGTCGTCTTCGAGAACCTTGAATGTGAAGCGGGAAAGGACTGCATCGGTGTGCCGCCAATTCAGTGTCTCGGAATTATCGGGCGCGGCGAGGGCGGCCATTGCTTCGTAGTTGAAGATCAGAGAAGCCCGCTCGGGAAGCTGATCGAGGCGGTCGACCGAGGAAATAAGCAGCGCCAGTACTTTGTCAAACCAATTTTCGGTTGCAGGATCAGGCGACTCGGGTAAAAGTTTCGCCTGCTTGAAATATGATCGCGCCGCGGCGGCGATACTATCTACCGGCTGTTGTTTGATGTAATGCCGGTTCAGCCAGTACAACTTCTCCATGTCAAACACTGCTGGTGACGGAGTGACCCGCTCCAGAGAAAATTCCTTCACCAACTCCTCGGGAGTAAATATCTCTCGCGTGCCACCGCTTGGCGCCCATCCTAACAACGCCAAATAATTTGCCAGCGCTTCCGGCAGTACTCCCATTTCCCTAAAGTTGGCGATCGACGTCGCGCCGTGACGTTTCGAAAGCCGCTCGCGGTCGCCGCCAAGAATCGTCGAAAGGTGCGCGAACTCAGGCACCGGCCAGTTCAGAGCCTCATATACTGCGACCTGTTTTGGTGTGTTCGAAAGATGATCGTCGCCACGGATCACGTGGGTGATTTTCATCAGCGCATCGTCGATGACCACAACGTAGTTATAGACCGGCATTCCGCTCGAACGCAGAATGATGGGATCGCTTACAACTTCGCTCGAGAACTCGACCTCGCCATGCACGATGTCATGAAAACGAATCGGCCGCTCCGGAATTCGCAGGCGGATGGCACAAGGCTCGCCATTCGAGCGACGCCTCTGTGCTTCCTCTGGGTTTATCGTTCGGCATTTGCCGGAGTAAATCGGCTGCCGATGTTCCGCTTGCGCTCGTTCCCGATCTTTTTGTAGTTCTTCTTCGGTGCAGAAGCATAGATAGGCTTTCCGCTCGCTCAACAGACGCTCGGCGTATTCTCTGTAAATATCCAAACGGTCGGACTGACGATACGGAGGATAAGGGCCGCCAACATCAGGACCTTCATCCCAATCGATGCCAAGCCATTTGAGGTCGGCTACGAGCTGATCTTCATAACGCGCTTCACTGCGCTCAATGTCTGTGTCTTCGATACGCAGGATCATCGTCCCGCCCATTTTGCGGGCGAAGAGCCAATTGAACAGGGCAGTACGCGCGTTTCCAACGTGGAGTTGTCCAGTCGGAGAAGGCGCAAAACGCACACGAACAGCGGATTTTTCAGTCACAGAAAGATGTTAGCAGAAGCGGCAAACAGTTAAGACCGTCCGCGGAAGGGACTTGCGGAAACCAAAATTGTCGAGCAGCACCGCTAATTTCTCTGACCGGAAATTAATCTCCTGAAGGCAGATTTCCAGCGCCGTCATCTCCCCGGTGCATTTCGTCCTGCAATTTTGCCAGCAACTCTTGACGTTGATCGGTGCTGAGTTCGCGCTGCAATTCCTCTAGTGCCAACGCGACGACATGATAGTGATGAGCCCCGGCGAACTTGGGGTCTGAGGTTACCTCCAGCCACAGTCTATGCATGAGCTCCAAATCTTGCGGCCGCAACCTCGGAGTGTGGGGGCCTAGTGCGTACTCCCGGACTTTTCCATTCGGCTCATGAATTTCTATGACCAGCCTTGGTTTCGGCTCGGGCAGCCGCTCCCAGGCATCGCCCGTCAGCTTGGCCTGCTCATCCGTCGTAAGCTTGTTGGAAAGCCCACACACAATACGGCTGGAACCGAGGCGCTGCGCGGTTACGACAATTCCGTCGAACACGTCAGCTGCTGGCACAACCAGCAAATGCACCGGTCTCCCTTCTTTTTCGGCCAAACTTACTACCTGGGTGAATAAGTCTTGTTCGTAGTGATCGAAGATCTCATTGGCTTCGTACACCGTACGCGCGCTGAAAGAATGTTCCCGTTGATATAGCCGCGCCGTCATCACGACTACATCCTGACGAGTTGTGTCCGTGCGCCTAAGCACATCCCGCAGATAAGACAGATTCCTTGGATCTCGCACCGCAACCAGGATATTGCCGGGGCGAACTCCCAATTCCCCGCTACCCAGTTCCTGATTTCCGTAAACGCGGAATTGAGCCAAACCTTCCGGCTTGCCTACACTAGCCTTACGCACACGTTTTTCGGAGATCGTGAAGATGGTGAAAAAGAGCCCGCTAAAACTCACCCCTGCGATAGTCGCTTCTGATTTTGTGAATAAGTTCACCAGCGCTGTAATGAAGAGGACGATCGAAATGATGATGAGACCGACAGGAATCTCTTTCCCAAAAATCTTTGGATTTCCGGGCACTCTCCATTCGCGATTGCCTGGTTCCTTATAGCGCAGAACCAACACCGCCAGGGACATGAGAGCGAAGCTCCAAATCACGCCGAAGGCATACAGTCCGGCCAAAATGAAGACGTTGCCCCGAGTAGCAATGATGGTGAGCAACTGCATTGCGACAATTAAGTTCACGATTCGGTAGCTGGTGCCATAACGCGGATGCGGTTTTAGGAAAGCAGGTGTCAGCACGCCATCTTCCGCCATGCGATTAAGCACGCCGTTAGCGCCAACAATCGAGGTATTCTGTGCGCCTGCCAAGATCAGCACGCCTACTAATACAACGAAGGCCCGGAACGCGAGCTTCGCCCAAACCGGGCCAGCC
>JAOAPG010000320.1 GCA_025462785.1 Acidobacteriaceae bacterium | reverse complement strand
CGCGAGAACGTTGTGGCGGGCGACGCGTTGGAACGAGATGG
This sequence comes from Acidobacteriaceae bacterium, assembly GCA_025462785.1. Taxonomy (GTDB): domain Bacteria; phylum Acidobacteriota; class Terriglobia; order Terriglobales; family Acidobacteriaceae; genus JAOAPG01. The sequence goes on along the minus strand of JAOAPG010000320.1, from coordinate 2,709 downwards.
AAACAGTGGACATGACAGGGGTAGAGCTACCATACCTCAAGCTGGAACTTTCGATAGTGCTTAGCCGCAGAGATCATGAATGATGGCGTCGAAGTACCTCACTTGTTTCCGAATCTCTTGCAGATCTTGCGCAGTATGGCTTGCTACAGAAGTTCGCGAGTACATATCTAGCACAAGTTTTGAAAGTCCTTCCTCGACTACCTCTAGCGACTGATCAGCTACATCATGGATTCTGGCGCCTGCACCTTTTTTTTTTAAAATGTATCTAGCCCTTTGTTGGTGTGTCGGACGTTTGGTCTGTTTCATGTCTTCACTCCTCATTGCAGCAAACCAAATTTGTGAAACTACCTCTTCGTCGGGGGCAAGTATCACTAAAACCTGCCTTAAAATCTCTCGTAACTCATTAAGCGGTTCTGCGATAGGACAATGATAGGACAATCGCGTCAAGTCTTGCAGGTCGCGCCAGAACCTGCCGGTAGCCGTTGGCTAGCTCTGGATGAACTTTTCCCAATAATCCTGATATAACCTCAGACTGCAAATCGCTCTTAGAAGTTTTCTTGGCACGATTGTATGGGGTAGACTTAGATCCCTTATCAACCATGAGTGGTAGCCGTTTATGCAATGAACGGAGAAAACTAATGCCTGCCAGGACTCCATTCTTCTCGTCAAACACGAAATCATCGATGCTTCCGCTGCTCCTTGAGAAGGAGGTTGCGGCAATCCCAAAATCCTGGGCATATAGCGGAGATTTTAAGAGCACTTCCAGTGCTGAGGCGGTATATTCAACCCAAACCTGACGCTCGGCGCGGAGTTCTTCGAGTTGAGTCCAACTTTTAGCTATCCCACTGCGAATTGACTTCCCCTTCCGCATCTGTTGATGCAGTTTGTCCAGTACTGTCTCCAAACCAAGTTGAAGTTTGATTTGTTTCGTAGCCGGCTCCTCTCACACACTCACTGCCGTATCCTCGGATTCGCCACCGAATACACGAAATCTGTCAGGAAATTCACCGCCACATACGTCAAGCCGATCGCCAAGATGCATCCCTGCACCAGATAGTAATCGCGATTGCCTATGGCTTGGATCGTCAGCCGTCCTATTCCCGGCCAAGAGAAGATTGTTTCCGTTACGATTGCTCCCGCCAGCAACGCCCCGAACTGTAATCCCAGCACGGTAACCACCGGGATCATCGCATTTCGCAACGCGTGACGATACACGACAGTACTCTCCGGCAATCCTTTGGCGCGCGCCGTACGGATGTAGTCCTGCCCGAGTTCTTCCAACATCGATGTTCGCACCATGCGGGTGAGAATAGCAGCCAATGCCCCTCCCATCGTGATTGCTGGCAGCACGAGATGGGCGAATGTTCCAGAACCTGACACCGGAAGCAGTCCCAATTTAATTGCGAAAAACAAAATCAAGATGGGGCCCAGCGCAAAGTTGGGGAACGACAGTCCGAACAGGCTGACTACGCTTATAACTCGATCGTCCCAACAATTGCGGCGTTGCGCAGACCGCACTCCGGCTGGCACTGACAGTAAGATCGCGACTACTAGCGCGGCAAGGGTTAGCTGCAGAGTATAAGGATACCGTTGCGCAATGAGACTGCTCACCGGCTGATTGAAGCGAAATGAAAGCCCAAGGTCGCCGTGCAGGACGCCTTTCCAGTAATGCAGGTATTGTTGTCCGAGAGGCGCATCCAGGCCATAAGCATGACGCGCGGCTTGAATGTCAGTCGCCGGAGCGCCTTCCCCCAGCATCTGCAAAATAGGATCGCCGGGAACCAGATGAATCAACAGAAAGACAAGCGAGACCACCAGCCCAATCACTGGCAGGGTGTACAGCACGCGGCGGAAAATATAGCGCAGCATTCAGTGGTCGGGTTAGCTAGTCCCCTGTCTGCTCTACACGCGCTGGTTCGAGCTTTTCGATTCTAACTCTAGCGATGCGATGTCCTTCCATTTCTTCTACTGTAAAACGATGGTTTTCGTATTCGAATGATTCTCCCACGCTTGGCAGCTTCTGCAAGCGGGAGAGAATAAAACCGGCGAGTGTTTCGAACCCGCCGTCGCGCGGGATGGAGAGTTCATATTGCGATTCGAGATCGCGAATACTTACCGAGCCTTCGACCGACAATACAGAGTCCTCATCGAAGGAAGGCTGCTCCGCCGGAGTCGTATCGAATTCGTCCTCGAGTTCGCCAACTAATTGCTCCAACACGTCTTCGACCGTAATCACGCCGGCGGTCGATCCAAATTCATCGACAACAACTGCCATGTGACGCTTGCGCCCTTTGAACTCATGAAGCAACTCCGTCAAGACCTTGGTCTCGGGGACGACCAGCACATCATGCATAATCTGACTGATTTTCATATTGGCGATGCGTGACGCAATCGGTAGCATTGGGTTGGCCGTGATCCGGAGCCGGGTCCAGCGCATCAGATCCTTAGAATAAAGCACGCCGATTATATGTTCGGTACCGCTCTGCGGATCATATACGGGAATACGCGAGTGTTGCTCCTCAACCACGCGCCCCAAGGCTTCATCAAGGGTGAGATTCCCCGGCAGAGAAAAGATATCTGGCCGCGGCACCATGACTTCGCGCACCGTGATGTCATCCAGTTCGATTGCGCGGTGAATCATTTCCTCCTGGAACTCCGGGATTTGACCGACTTGGCGGCTTGCAGTCACGATTAGTTTGAGCTCGTCAG
>JAOAPG010000303.1 GCA_025462785.1 Acidobacteriaceae bacterium | reverse complement strand
CGCTGGCCGCACGCTCGTTACCGACGATTCGAGCGATCCAGGGGACTGCAATCTCCAGCTTCAATTCCCACTGCCTCAGAATTCCGAGATCGATCTTTCCGGCGATTAAGTGGTAACACTCAACCTGAACCTCAATGTTTTTCAGGCCCGCCTTATGTGCCAGTGAGAAAAGCTTGCGACCGACAAAAGGATCGAAACCCGTGCTCGCTAAGCCCGCCACCACTTTTTCGACCGCGCATTGCACGACAGGGTCTTCGGGATAATTCCACAGCAGCTGTCCGTCGAGGTCCTGAAGGAGAACGGACCCGCCGGGGCGGCAAACTCGGACCATTTCGGCGGCGGCTTGTTCTTTGTCGTGGAGGTATTCGAATAACATCCGGGAGTAAACCAGATCAAAGCTGTCCGATGGAAATTGCATCGCATGCGCGTCTCCCCGAACGAGCTTCACGCGTGAATTCGCAGGATTTTTCCGAATAGCTTCCTGTATACGTTCTGCGCTTATGTCTATTCCGGTTCCTGTAATCGAGGAATCCATCGCGCAGGCTTCCCGCAAAATCACTCCCGGCCCACACCCTACACAAAGAATTTCCGCCCCTGGTCGCACACGATGGGCTAAGTATTTGCGAACCCAAGCTTCTGGGTCGACTTTCACCTCGAGGCGCATGGCCTCGCGGGGGTCTTCCATGATGTAGCCGGTCTGAGAGACTGTATTCATTGCGACTCCGAAGCTGCACGACTGAGTTGCATTCCCTGCTTTTCTGCGCGGGCTAGAATTTTCGAATAGAAACCCTCGACGTGCTGATAGAAGCCCTGATGTCCGGCTTTCAGCCAAATTCCCTGACAGTAGTGGCGCAGGAAGGCCGCACCGAACCCGAGCAGGACTTCAGTGGCCATTTCGTCCGCGATCAGCGGAATCTCGTCGAGTTCGAAGTCGTCATATGCAGCAGACGACGCGTTCAGAAGTGAAGCTATGGTGTCCGGAACCTCCGACGCAGGAAGCGTCGGATGGAGCAGCAAATCACAACGGTTCTCGAGGTAACTAAAGTTAACTCCCAGGGGACCGCGATAAGCGATGGCTGCCCCCACGGGTTCTCTCCTCGACCCCTTGTATGCCAGCCACACAGAGCGAGTGCGCCGCAGGCCAACCGAGCGGTACATTTCATTAACAGTTCGGAGCTCAACGTCTCCTAGCAAATCCTCCCCGGTAATGTACACACTACCCCGCGTCGCCGACGCGATGGCGGAGAGAGCCTGTTTTTGGGAGGGATCATAAGGCACCGCGTGAATCTTGCAGCTCATGGGCAGTGACAAGCGTCTCGGTAATGCGAAATAGCTGTGGCGCTGGACCGAGCAGAGAGATTCTCCGATGGTGTGTACCATGGACCCGAACACCCGCGCCGGAAAGCGGTTCTCTGGCCGAAACCAGTTCTGGGCGTCGTCAATTCCACTGAGAATTTTCCCCGCTGCGGCAGCCAGCATCACGGCGCGGGATGCGAAAGGATTGTTATCACTAACCAGATGTTCTGGCATCCAGCCGTGGTGCGCCGTTCGCCAGACGGCCAGCGAGGCTAAACCTCGTTTTTCATCACCAGCGGAAAGGACGTAGAGCAGAGATTGTCCGGCACGCAGCATCCGTCGCCAGTTGTCCCGGACTAGGTCGAGGTGCGGACGAAGGCGGGCGCTCTTCTCGGGATAGAGAAAACCTGTTCGTTCATAGAGTGCAAAAATCTTTTCGACGGGCAGGACATTGACCTCGACGCCATAAGTGGCGTAGAGGCTCGTTAGCTGTGGCAAATTGTTCAACGTTCGCCGATCCTGCGCGTCTAACGACATGTTGCCTCCGGGTACACGCTGGTAACTGCGAGTACATTACGCACGCCTGACTGTAGGGGAGTCGGACGACTGACAGCGATGCATTCAAAGGGCGAGGCTCGAACGCCCTCTGAGTCCAACAGGTTAAGTTCGCTTCATGTTGGCAAAGAGATCCTTGCCAGACAAGTTACGAACGTAAGGGTGAATTGACCAAATGGAGAACGAACAAGATTGGGAAACCGAGCTTGCTACCCAAGGCATTGTCCGTTTTGCCTGACAGATTGGACAAGGGTCGTTCCAATCACACGCAGTGGAACGCTGTGAGTACCCAATTGAACGGGGTCACCGGTCCGTTTGGGCAAGCTACAGGAAGCCGCGAAGGACGCATTATCGAACTTGCCGCCAAGATAGTGTTCTAGACAGTGCAGTACCTCAGGGATCGCGGCGCTAGGGACCTTTTCCGATCACTCGCGCCGGCCAGTTACGGCAGGTGCGCTCGCACGGAGAGAAGATTCAAACCGGCAGGGCAATGTGTCAACCAGAAGCTTACGGAATCGCCCTGTTGTTCATGATCATCGCGGTGACAGCGCGATAACCTGGCACTAACCGAATTTTCCCCGCGATTTTGTGGCAGGTCGCGTCAGATTGGCTCCCTCTGGACTGGGCCCGTGGTATGACTCGAAGTGCAGCGGCACCTGCCCGATCATCAAGCTCATGCTTAGAGATCTTGTTTTCTTGCAGTCCAACGCTGTCTAAATGACCGTGGGGTCCAGCCCCAACCCGGCGATGCGGCATCCGCGACGCGCTCCTTTGTTCTCTGATTTCGGATCACAATAAATTCCTGAGGTTGAGTGTGTCCAGCCGAGGGGAGGTGGTCCAGAACCTTCAGAATGCGATCGAGCACCTCATTCGGAATGTCGCGATCCAAGTAACTCCTGCACATGAATCGCTTTCTTACGATCTGCCAGAAATCCATCGCAGCACTCAGTGAATCTTCGGGAAAATCTCGCGCGCGTAGAAATCCATAAACGCTTCTTGTTTCGGCCCAATCTGATGAATAAAGAGGTGGTCGTATCCTGCTTCGATGTACGCTCGAATTACTCTCAGGTGCTTCTCAGGATCAGGGCCACAAGGTACCACCCCAGCCAGCTTCTCTCGGGAGATCAACCCCGCAGCTTTTTCGAAGTGGACTGGTAAGCGCAGCTCTTGGAGAAGTGGTCCGGGCAATGCGGGAATCGGCCACATCTGGTAGGCCAATTCCGTCGCTTCGTGCTCATCTTCATCAAAGCAGACTGTCACTTCCCCATAGCAACGCTTATCCTGGCCACCTTTATTCTTGAACTGCTGAAGCATCTCGCGATCCGGTTCTGTGCCAATAAGTCCGTCTCCCAACCGGGCAGCCATCACAGCGCTCTTTGGCCCGGCGGCGGCAACCATGAGCCCGGGAGGTTGTTCCGGCAGGCTGTAGAGACGCGCCTTCTCGACCACGAAATGTTTGCCGCGATGGCTTTGCTGTCCACCCCGCCACAGCAGACGGATGACTTCGATCGCCTCGGCTAGTTTTTCTTGGCGTACTTCCACTTCAGGCCAGCCTTGTCCCAGGATGTGTTCATTCAGGTTTTCGCCCGTGCCAACTCCGAGAAAAAATCGTCCCGGCATCATAGTCGTGACCGTTGCAGCGGCTTGAGCGACAATGGCCGGATGAACGCGAGTCGTAGGGCAGGTCACTCCGGTACCTAGGATCAGTTTTTTAGTGATGTGCGAGATAGCACCGAGCACGGTCCAAGCAAACGGGCTCTGTCCCTGTCGACTGGTCCAGGGGTGATAGTGATCCGAAATCAAAGCAAATGTGAATCCGTGCTCCTCGGCCGCTTGAGCTAATCGCACTAGCTCTGTTGCCGAAAACTCCTCACTTGAGAGTTTGTAACCGAGTTGGACGCTCCGAGTCTGCGGCATAAATATCCTCAGTGGGTACTGCCCACTCACTTAGGATGGCTTTCCAAGAGAAACACTGCAGCAACTCACTCGAGCATGAACATTACTCGGCACAGAATATCTGCGAGGACAGATTCTCTGATGCAAGGTACTGACTCGAATCAAACATAGACTCGTATTAGCGCTAAACAAACACTCGTCCTTTTACGCCGCTTTGTCTGGCGTCGACTGCCCGTCAGTTCTGACCGCACCTGATTTTTCGCGGGGCAACTTTATCTCGCGTTCCAGTTCTTCTCTTGTCAGTCGATGGCCATGCACCCTCGTTTTGCCGTACTCAAAAAGCGACTTCAGCCGCACCATGTCGTCGTCGAGAGCGTGCTTCGGGTCGGCTCCAAACAGAGATGCAATCACGTGTCCGATGACCCCCGCAGGAGGGTTGTAGGTAAACTGGATGTGCAGCGTAGTGCTGCCGTCGGCGTTCTGCTGGAACCGGAAAAATCCGGCGTTACTCACCGCCGCACCGGGCACGCTACGCCAGGCTATCAATTGGTTTGGAACCTTGTGTGTGATCGTCGCTTCCCAGCTGACCGAAACCCCACCCGGACCGCTTACGCTCCACTGATATAGATCACCCTTCAGGTGGCGCACGTCGTTCACGTGCTCGAAAATGTGCGGGAAATTCTCGGGATTCGCGAATAGTTGATAGATCTCGTCAACCGGTGCGTTGATTGTGATCGACTTTTGTAAAGTGATGACCTCGGGGGCGCGCGACAGACCCAGTGCGCGATGGAGCGGCATATTTGTGATCGCCCGTAACAACAGAGTGCTGCCAACGATGCCCGAAGGGATCCGAAGCATACGATAGCGGCGTGCCAGCGACAGCAGCCCTATGCCGCCCAGTCCCGCCAGGGCCCGCGTCGCCGGTGCCCAGTTTTCTGGTAAGAGCTCAGATCTTGCAGCAGCCTTTCTCGGTTGACCTTGCAAATCGGGAACACCATCCGGGCTTTCGTGCGGCTCCAGACAGTTTTCGATGTCCCGCACCCCCCGAACGGAACGAACTGTTTCCAGTAGCCTCTCCACTTCCCGTTCCAAGATAGGGCCTTCCAGTGTCACTACTCCTTTGTGAGCTTTCACCGTGATCGCGTGAGGATGCGAGACCACGTGCCCGATGCGGGCACGGACGCGCTGCTCCAGCACGTGATTGGGCACCTCTCTTTCACGGATCCTTGCCCAAGCTTCGGCCACAATGCCGTAGACCCGATTCTGTAGGTCACGCACTGCCTTGTCGAGAAATTGACCGGAGACGTGTTCCACGCGTAGTGCCTTGTCTCGGGCGAGCAGGCGTCGCCGCTTTCCACATTTATCCGGATCGAGGAGGTACATCAAGCTGCTGCCGGCAATCGCTCCGGAGACGAATCTTCCGCCATTTCGCTTGTTGCTCATATCATTACTCTGTTATGAATCCGAGTCCCGATTATCCTTGGGCCAAATGGTTGCGACGGCCGGGGCGGGCACGTTGAAAACTGCTGTCCTATCCAAAGCTAACGATTGGCCATAGAGGTCACAATCGCCTGTGAGGATGAATCGAGCTTCCGAAAGGAGGGGGAGAACAATGTGCCTTATGGGTGATAGATGGGTCTACGACTATGATGGCATGAACATCGTTAGACTTTAGCTCCGCTGGGGTGTAAGCAGGCAACACCGACAACGGCGATGCATTTCGGGAATTCAGGAGCGATCACGGCCTATCCTGCAGTAGTTCGGCAGTGAACGCGTATTTAGCCGAATTCTGAATGCTTACGCAAGGACGTTAACTTCTGTACTGCGCCATCCAGCGGCCACCTTAATGGTGCTGCTCGCGACCATGGCTTTGACCATTTACCTGTTCATCGCGGTACCCAAGGGGTTCTTCCCGCAACAGGACACTGGACGCCTTCTCGGCTCGATCGAAGCCGACCAGGATACTTCGTTTCAAGCGATGAACCGAATTCTGTTGCAGATGATCGACGTCGTGAAATCCGACCCAGCGGTAGCGTACGTCCTGGGGTTCACCGGTGGTGGTGCAGGAACGACCACCAACACGGCGCGAATGTTCGTAACGTTGAAGCCCTTGGAACAAAGAAACATCCATGCTGACCAGATCATCGCGCGACTGCGCCCGCAGCTGGCGAAAGTAGTGGGAGCAACGCTGTACTTACAAGCGTTCCAAGATGTGCGCGCGGGTGGACGGCTGAGCAATGCGCAGTATCAGTTCACTTTGTATACCGCCGCACGATTCGGCATTTCGGCGGCCCTGATCGACACCATCTTGTATGACGCCTTCGGCCAGCGACAGGTCTCCACCATGTACACCAACATCAACCAGTATCACGTGGTGATGGAGGCAGCACCCGAGTTCTGGCAGGACCCAGGCACTCTGAACGAAATTTATGTGCGCTCGCCTAGTGGGCAGGCGGTCCCATTGAGCGCATTCACTTACTACAGACCCACAACAGCCCTCTGGCAGTCAATCACCAGGGATTATTTCCAGCCGTTACGATTTCCTTCAACGTGCAACCTGGGGTGGCACTTGGAACTGCGGTGAACCAGATTAATACAGCCGCAAACGGACTCGCATTGCCGTCCACAATTCACACCATGTTTGCCGGTACAGCCGAGATGTTTCAGCAATCACTGGGAAACGAACCAATCCTGATCCTCACGGCATTGGTGACGGTTTACATCGTTCTCGGTATTCTCTACGAGAGCTATATCCGTCCGATCACGATCTTGTCGACGCTTCCTTCTGCTGGGGTGGGCGCGTTATTGGCGCTTGCGGTAACGCATACCGAACTGACGGTGGTCGCGATGATTGGGATCATCCTGCTCATCGGCATCGTGAAAAAGAACGCCATCATGATGGTGGACTTGGCTCTAGAGGCGGAGCGTAACGAAGGCAAAAATTCGCGCGACTCTATTTTCGAAGCCTGTCTGTTGCGCTTCCGGCCGATCCTGATGACGACGATGGCCGCAGTGCTTGGAGCACTGCCCCTCGCGCTCGGCACCGGCATGGGATCGGAGCTCCGGCGCCCTCTCGGCATTACCATCATCGGCGGGTTGCTGGTCAGCCAATTATTGACTTTGTATACCACTCCGGTTGTTTACCTTTACTTCGATGAGCTGCAGCACTGGTGGAACCGTTTGCGCAGGCGCCAGGCTGCACCTCTAACCTCTGAGGCGTGAGTGAAAGGGCTCTTTTATCTGCGGCTTGCCTGGATGCCCCTTTTAATAGGAAGTATCGCCTTTTTGACCGCCTGCATGGTGGGTCCGAAATATCGGCGTCCTCCTGCGCCAGTTCCGCAGAATTTCAAGGAAGCTCCTCCTAAAGGGTGGAAGGAAGCACAGCACGACGAAGGAGTATTACGCGGCAAGTGGTGGAAAGTTTACGGCGATGCTCGACTCAATGCCCCTCGAAGAGCAGGTGAATATTTCAAATCAGAACGTGCTCGCAAGCCTCGCGCAATACCAACAGGCCCGGGACACCGTACGAATCGCCCGCGCAAATTACTATCCCAACGTCAGCACAACACCGAGCGTCATTAATGCCCACACTTCCTCGACCCTGACCGCCAAGAACCTGGTCAATTTCGTCGCTGGCACCCATACCGAGTACACGTTGCCGGTGGACATCTCATATCAAGCGGACGTGTGGGGCAGTATTCGTCGCAATGTCACTTCTGCACGCGAAGACGCGCAGGCCTCGGCAGCACTTCTGGAAAATGCCCGCCTTAGTTACCAGGCACAGCTTGCGCAATACTACTTTCAACTGCACGGCTTGGATGGCGATGTTAATTTGCTGCAAAACACCGTGAAGCTTTATGAGGATTACCTCCAACTCACGAAAGAGCGCGAGGATGTCGGAGTCGCATCGGATCTCGATGTGCAACAAGCTCTAACTCAGTTGGAAACCGCGCGTGCGCAGTTGGTGGACCTTGGCGTGCTGCGCGCCCAGTACGAACATGCAATTGCGATTTTGATGGGCAAGCCTCCCGCGGAGCTGACGATCGAGTCATATCCTATAAACTTGCTCCCGCCACCGGTTCCGGTTGATCTCCCTTCGGCACTGCTGGAACGACGTCCCGACATTGCAGCTGCGGAGCGTCACGTTGCGTCGACAAACGAGCAGGTCGGGATCGCAAAGGCTGCTCTCTATCCCGCGCTGAATTTTTCCGCAACCGGAGGATTTCAAACTACCAATGCCGTGGAAATCGTGTCATTGCCAAGCCGCTTTTGGTCTGTCGGACCACAGCTGGCGCAAACAATATTTAGTGGAGGACGCCTTCACGCCCAATTGAAATATCAAGAAGACGCATACGATAATGCTGCAGCGAATTATCGGCAGACAGTTCTCACGGCTTTCCAACAGGTGGAGGATCAGTTGGCCGCGCTTCGCGTGCTCGAGGACGAAGCTGCCGTCGAAGACCGAGCAGCCAAAGCCGCCGAACAGTCACTAGAACTTTCGACCGAGCAGTACAAAGCCGGAACGGCGAATTATCTGCAAGTCATTATCGCTCAGACTGCCGCACTCCAGGCAGAACGTGCGGTTGTGGATATTCTCACCCGGAGGATGACAGCAAGCGTCCTTTTAATTGAGGCGCTAGGGGGAGGGTGGGACACATCGCAGCTGCCGAATCGCCCGTGAATTGGGGCATTGAGGCCTGTCGGAGCTTACTGGTAAAAAAGTTAGTCAGTCTCACTGCCGAGCCCGGGTGTATTTATCAGGCTACCTGAAATCTCATGTGCGTTGCCCTGCCTAGAGCGGTTCGCCCACCTTGCAAATCTTTTGACTGCGTTTCTCGAGGACATGTTCGGTGACTTTTCTTGCGAGGACTTGTGAGATTTCTATTGCCGATTCTTATGTCTGAAGTTTGGAGATCCATTATATGTGGAAGATTTCTATATTCGAGAATTTTGAAGTGCGTAAGAATTCCAGTTGAAAAGCGCGAGCCCAGTAATTTTTTCATTTTGCTTCTATGACACTTTCGCAACATTTCGAGATTACCCAGTCTTCAGGTGGCCACGTTGAAGTGGCAGACAGGTTGCTTAAGCAATAACACAGTCGTTGCTTAAGCAATACAGACCACGAAGTCCGAATCTGCTCGAGCAAAATCTTCCGTCTCACGCGATAACCGCACCGTCGTTTTGGAGAATGTAATCGTGAGGAAATTCCTTTCTGTAACTTCGCTTGATTTCGAGACCGTCGCGATCGCTGGTGCAACGCACTCCGTGGCCAGAGTTGAACCTGCCTTGCGGGGGAACGACAACCTGCGAAGCGTGACCGCTACGCTAGATGAGCACGTTGATGTGCCCAGCGATGAGAAGACTTTTATCGGACGCAGCCGACAAATCCGACAGCGCGGCTTCCAGTGAACAAGCAACAGCTGAAGACCTTTCGCAGCTATCAAGGGATTGGTTCATTGGCCTGACTAACCCGCTTTACTAACAATGCTGCGGCTCTGTCAAAAAAAACTGATAACAAGAGCTGCGTCGGGAGAAATACATGGTTAGCCGTGGGCAGGAGCGCGATCTCATCATCGGCATTACCCCATTTGAACTGCCAAATGCGCGATTGACTGCCGCCCTTAGCCGGGCAGGAGTGCTGGGCATCCTTGACCTTGGGCGAGATTCCACACGAGCACGAACAGCGCTTGCACAGACGAGCCGGTGGACAAAAGATCCCTGGGGCGTGCGAGTGCCAACCGGCTGTTCGCTCGGCCTGCATGAGATCCCGACGGGAGTGACAACAATTCTGCGCCAATCCGGGGTCTCTTGGACTCCGACGCAGGTCGCTGGTCGGCGTGTGCTCGTCGAGGTCAACAATATTGACGAAGCACATCGCGCGCTCGCACGCAACGCCGATGGGTTAATCGCTCGCGGCTCGGAAGGGGGAGGACGCGTCGGCGAACTCACGACGTACGTGCTGCTCCAACAGTTGCTCGCCGATCCCACGATCACCGTGCCGGTGTGGGCTGCCGGCGGATTAGGTCGGCACAGCGCTTCCGCTGCGATCGCTGGCGGTGCAGCCGGTGTCGTCCTCGACGCGCAACTCGCGCTGGTCCGCGAGTCGATCGTTCCGAAGGAAATCGCCGCGGCTGTCTCTGCAATGGACGGCAGCGAGACGACGGTGATTGGATGCCATCGCGTCTACAGCCGACCGGATTTGGCTACACGGCGCAAGCACTGGCCGGAGCTGGCGGGCCTGAGCGAAATCTCCGAGAGCATGGTCGCGGCGCGTTTGGGTGGAGAGAGTTTCGACGAGCAATTTATCCCGATCGGCCAAGACGGCGCGTTCGCCCGCAGCTTCGCCGAGGAGTACGTCAGCGCCGGTGCGCTCGTGCAAGGACTCCGCGCATCTATTGCCATGCACCTCAGTGATGCGAACGCGGCACAATCGCTGCGCGCCGACTCATCGTTCGCACGTGCACGGGGCGTGCGTTATCCCGTCGCACAAGGCCCCATGACCCGCGTGAGCGACCTCGCTGCATTCGCCGCGCAGGTTGCGGAGGCGGGTGGTCTGCCGTTCCTCGCGCTGGCACTGATGGAGGGCTCGGACGTGCAACGCCTGCTTGAAGAGACGGCAGCCGCGCTAGGCACGCGGCCGTGGGGCGTAGGCATTTTGGGCTTCGCGCCGACACACATCCGTGAAGCGCAATTCGAAGCGATCCATACCTTCAAGCCACCGTGCGCGCTGATCGCCGGCGGCCGTCCCTCACAAGCGGCGCCGCTGGAAGCGGCCGGGATCGACACGTTCATGCACGTCCCCTCGCCGGGTTTGCTCGACCGCTTTTTGCGCGAAGGCGCCCGAAAGTTCGTCTTCGAGGGACGCGAATGCGGCGGCCACGTCGGCCCACGCTCCAGTTTCGCGCTCTGGGATGCGCAAGTCGAAACCCTGCTCCGCTACGGCGCGAGCCTTTCGGCGGAGGACGAGCAACGCTTCCTCGCCGAGCTCCACTTGCTCTTAGCGGGCGGGATTCACGACGAGCGCTCGGCCGCGATGGCGGCAGTGTTGGCGGCGCCGCTTGCGGCGCGCGGGGCAAGCGTCGGCGTGCTAATGGGTACTGCGTACCTGTTCACCGAGGAGGTGGTGCGGACGCAAGCGATCGTACCGACGTTCCAAGAGGCGGCGCTAGCGTGCGGAGAGACAGTTTTGCTGGAGACCTCGGCAGGACACGCGACGCGTTGTGCGAAGACGCATTATGTCCGCACCTTCGATGAGACGAAGCGCCGTCTGGAAGCCGAAGGGATTGCCCAGCAGACAATCTGGATGGAACTTGAGCAGCTCAACCTCGGCCGCTTGCGCTTGGCGAGCAAAGGCTTGCGCCGGAGCGGTGACCAAGTTGTGACCGTCGACGAAGCGGAGCAACGGGCACAGGGAATGGTGATGATTGGTCAAATCGCAGCGCTGCGTTCGGCGACAACAACGATCGATACGCTGCATCGCCAAGTTACCGCCGGAGCGACCACGTTCATTAATGAGGCAGCCTCCCGCATTACGCCGTACGAGGAGATTCCCGCGCGCCCGGCGCTCGACGTGGCAATCGTCGGGATGGCATGCATCTTCCCGAAGGCTCCCGATCTTGCGCAGTACTGGGCCAACATCCTGGGCGGGATCGACGCGATCACCGAGGTGCCACCTGAGCGCTGGGATCCGAACGTGCATTGGGATTCGCGGTCGACCGGTCCGCATGCTGGCCGGCGCACGCCGTCGAAGTGGGGCGGATTCATCCCGGCGATTCCTTTCGACCCACTGGCTTACGGAATTCCGCCGGCGTCATTGATCGGCATCGAACCGGTGCAACTGCTCGCGCTGCATGTCGCGCAGGCCGCACTGCGCGACGCGGGTTACTCCGAACGCAACCCGTATCGCGAACGCACCTCGGTCGTTTTCGGAGCGGAAGCGGGGAGCGACCTCGCAGCGGCCTACAACTTCCGTGCGACGTTCCGCTCCTATTTCGGCGAGTTGCCACCCGACCTCGATAAGGAGCTTCCCGAACTGACCGAAGACTCGTTTCCCGGTGGACTCTCGAATGTGATCGCCGGACGCATCGCGAATCGACTTGATCTGCGCGGTGCTAACTACACCGTCGACGCTGCTTGCGCGTCATCGCTTGCCGCGCTCGACTTGGCATGCAAAGAGCTTGTGACAGGAAGCAGCGACATGGTCCTATGTGGAGGCGCCGACCTGCACAACACCGTCGAAGATTACTTCTTATTCTCATCTGTGCACGCGCTCTCGCCGAGCGGGAGACCGCGACCATTCGACGCCCAAGCCGACGGGATCGCGATCGGCGAGGGC
>JAOAPG010000296.1 GCA_025462785.1 Acidobacteriaceae bacterium | reverse complement strand
CGGTTGGTTCCGATCTCGCGTTCAACACGGCTGCCTCGTTCACTACTAATACCAACTGGCAGAACTATGCCGGCGAAACCACCATGAGCTATTTCACGCAAATGGCCGGTCTCGCTTACCACAACTTCGCATCCGCAGCTGTTGGTATTGCTCTCGCAATCGCGTTCATTCGCGGAATAGCGCGACGGGAAAAAGAAACCATTGGCAATTTCTGGGTGGACATAACCCGGACGACACTCTGGGTTTTGCTTCCCATGTGCATTGTTTACGCTCTCATCCTCGTGTCACAAGGAGTTGTTCAGAACTTGAAGCCTTATGACACGGTGAAGTTGGTTGAGCCGCAACAGGTGCAGAAGGTCGGCGCAGACGGTAAGCCAATGGTGGGCCAAGATGGCAAGTCAGTAATGGACACGGTCACGGATCAAACCATTGCCCAAGGTCCGGTCGCTTCCCAGGAAGCGATCAAGATGCTCGGAACCAACGGAGGCGGTTTCTTTAATGCGAATAGCTCCCATCCGTTCGAAAATCCGACGCCGCTCAGTAATTTTCTGCAAATGATTTCCATCTTCATGATCCCCGCCGGGCTCACTTACACATTGGGACGCATGACAGGGTCGCAGCGCCATGGCTGGGCAGTGTGGGCGGCAATGGCTGTTTTGTTCTTCGCAGGTGTGACCACGGCTTATTGGGCAGAGGCAAAGGGTAATCCGCTACTGCACGGTGTTGATCAGCGTGCCAGCCTTACTCAATCGGGCGGCAACATGGAAGGCAAAGAGGTTCGCTTTGGCATTGCAGATTCGACTCTTTTCGCGACCATCACGACCGACGCAAGCTGCGGGGCTATTAACGGTTGGCATGATTCGTACACGCCTCTTGGAGGCCTCGTTCCGCTCGCGAACATCATGCTCAGCGAGGTGGTTTTCGGCGGAGTTGGCGCTGGTTTGTACGGAGTCTTGATCTACGTTGTATTGGCTGTTTTCATCGCGGGTTTGATGGTCGGACGCACGCCAGAATACTTAGGCAAAAAAATAGAAGCATACGACGTAAAAATGGCGATGCTAGTCGCGCTTGTCTTCCCGCTCGTGATTCTCTCATTGAGTGCTATTTCCAGTGTCAAACCGTTTGGAACTTCCAGCATCAGCAATCCTGGACCGCATGGCCTGTCACAGATTCTTTACGCGTTCACATCGATGGCGGGCAATAACGGCTCGGCGTTCGGAGGACTGAACGGGAATACCGCCTGGTACAACATCGCTGGCGCGATGACGATGCTAATCGGGCGATTCTTCATGGTTATTCCCATGCTCGCGATTGCGGGAAATCTCGCGCGCAAGAAATATGTTCCAGCTTCGCTAGGAACATTCCCGGTGACGACACCGTTGTTTAGCGGGTTGCTAGTCGGCGTGATTGTGATTATCGGGGCATTGACGTTTTTCCCCGCGGTGAGCTTGGGGCCGGTGCTTGAGCACCTACTCATGCAAGCCGGCAAGACTTTCTGAGGACCTATGGCTGACAAGAAGAAATCGAAGAGTGTTTGGGACATGAAGATCGTGCGTCGTGCGATCTCTGACTGTTTCCTCAAACTGAATCCTCGCAACATGATGAAGAACCCTGTCATGTTCGTGGTCGAAGTGGGCAGTGTGATCACTTCCGTGCTGCTAGTGCGGGATGCACTTCATCACCAGGGCGCTTTCGGATTCAATCTTCAAATCACGTTGTGGCTGTGGTTCACGGTGCTCTTCGCCAATTTTGCCGAAGCGATGGCCGAGGGACGAGGGAAAGCGCAAGCCGATTCTCTGCGAAAAGCGCGAGCAGAAACAATAGCAAAGGTGCTTCGACCAAACGGTAAAATCGAAGAAATCGCAAGCTCCAAACTGCGCTCTGGTGATCTCGTAAACGTTCAGGCCAGCGAACTGATTCCGGGGGATGGAGAAATCGTTGAAGGCATCGCTTCAGTTGATGAGTCTGCGATCACTGGAGAATCGGCGCCGGTGATCCGCGAGGCCGGAGGAGACAGATCAGCGGTGACCGGCGGCACGCGAGTGCTCTCCGACTGGCTGAAGATCAAAATCACGTCGAACCCCGGCGAGACTTTTCTCGATCGGATGATCGCCTTGGTAGAGGGCGCGGAACGCCAGAAGACTCCGAACGAAATTGCACTGAACATTCTTTTGGCTGGATTGACCATTATCTTTCTGTTGGCTGTAGTCACTCTCCAGCCATTTGCCATTTATTCGGGCGCGCCGCAGACAGTGTTTGTACTCGTCTCACTTCTGGTCTGTCTTATTCCCACCACAATTGGCGGATTGCTTTCCGCCATTGGCATTGCTGGCATGGATCGTCTAGTGCAGCACAATGTGTTAGCGATGTCTGGCCGCGCTGTGGAAGCGGCTGGCGACGTCAACACACTTCTTCTCGACAAGACAGGAACTATCACATTAGGAAATCGCGAGGCTGCTGAGTTTATTCCAGCGGCTGGAATTTCTGAATCCCAATTGGCGGACGCAGCGCAGTTGTCGTCGTTGCCCGATGAGACACCCGAGGGCCGCTCGATTGTTGTGCTGGCGAAACAGAGGTACGGGCTTCGGGGAAGAGAACTGGCAATGCATGAAGCGCAGTTCGTGCCGTTTAGCGCCATGACTCGGATGTCCGGCGTCGACTTGGATGGACGCGAGATTCGCAAAGGTGCGGCCGAAGCGATTGCAAAGTATGTCTCGACTGTGACGGGGAATGGCCTGCCGAAAGATGTGCAGGCCACTGTAGAGCAGATCGCTCGCTCCGGCGGCACACCGTTGGTTGTCTCCGAAAACCGTCACCCACTGGGCGTGATTTATTTGAAAGATATTGTGAAGGGTGGGATGAAGGAGCGCTTCGATCAGCTCCGGGCTATGGGCATTCGGACCATCATGATTACCGGCGACAATCCGCTAACCGCGGCCGCCATTGCTCGTGAGGCAGGCGTCGACGACTTTCTCGCCCAGGCCACTCCGAAAGACAAGATGGATTTGATTCGCCGTGAACAGGCTGAAGGAAAGCTGGTAGCTATGACCGGGGATGGCACAAACGACGCTCCGGCGCTTGCGCAAGCTGACGTCGGCGTTGCCATGAACACCGGAACTCAAGCCGCAAAAGAGGCTGGGAACATGGTAGATCTCGATTCCAATCCAACGAAGCTGATTGAGATCGTGGAAATCGGAAAACAGCTTCTCATGACGCGTGGCGCATTGACGACGTTTTCGATTGCCAACGATGTCGCTAAGTATTTTGCGATCATTCCTGCGATGTTTGCAGGCACGTTCCCAGTGCTGAACGCCCTGAACATCATGCATCTGAAAACACCCGGCTCAGCCATATTGTCGGCAGTTATTTTCAATGCGCTGATTATCATCGCGCTGATCCCGCTCGCCTTGCGAGGGGTGAAGTATCACGCCATGGGCGCCGCTGCTCTATTGCGCCGCAATCTCGTGATCTACGGAGTCGGCGGAATCATTGTTCCATTCATCGGGATCAATTTGATTGACATGGTCATCACAAGTATCGGGATGGCCTGAGAGGACGGCATGAAAAAGAATCTGATCACGGCAGTTTTAATGACGATCGCGACCACGGTCTTGCTGGGGGTGATCTATCCGTTGATCGTAACTGGTTTGGCGCAGACTCTTTTTCACGACAAAGCCAGTGGACAGCTCTTGCAGGCAAACGGCAAGATGATTGGCTCACGTATTATCGGCCAACCTTTTGTTGGCACCGGGTACTTCCACTCGCGGCCTTCGGCAGCTGGCAACGGATACGATGCCGCGAACTCTGGTGGTTCGAATCTCGGACCCACAAATCAAAAACTGATTGATCGCGTGAATGCCGAAGTCGCTGCGGATCAGGCGGACAACCCCGGCGTGCCTGTCCCGGTGGACCTAGTAACGACCTCTGCCTCCGGTCTCGACCCGCACATCTCACCAGCTGCTGCGGAATTTCAGGTAAAGCGCATTGCCAAAACGCGCGGCATGACGGAAGAGCAGGTACGTACGCTAATCGTCCAGCACACGAAACAAAGACAATGGGGATTTATGGGAGAGCCGCGTGTTAACGTGCTGGAACTCAATCTTGATCTGGATGGAACGTCCGCCGGAAAATAAATTGCTTAAGGTGTGCAGGCGTGAGCCGAATCGCTAACCGATTTCCAAGTTCGCCGTGACCGGCTCGATTGGCACTTGTTCGACGATTTCGATTCCAAATCCCTCGAGGCCTGGGATTTTCTTTTTCGGATGATTCGTCAGTACACGGATTCGCCTCAGATTCAGGTCAGATAAAATCTGTGCTCCAATTCCAATCTCTCGTTGCTTCTGCCGTATAGCTTCGGGAGAGGCTGACAAACTGCCAGCCCTATGAAAAGTGAGCACCGTTCTTTCTCCTGCTCGTTCGACCCCGAAACCTTTTGAGGTCTGGTGGAGATAAACGAGGGCGCCACGTCCTTCTTTTGCAATGGCTCGCATCGACTCATCTACGCTGGAATGGCAATCGCAAGCAGTCGAGCCAAATACGTCGCCCATTAGACAGTGCGAGTGCATGCGGACCAGCACCGGCTCTTTTCCGCTCGCTATATCGCCCCGGACCATAGCGATATGAGACTCGCTGCCATCCACCTCGCTGGCATAGGCGATAAGCCGGAATTCTCCGTGCCGGGTTCCGATCAGTGCCTCGCCAACCCGATGCACATATCTCTCATGCTGCATGCGGTAACGAATCACCTCGGCTACCGTCAGCATTTTCAAACCATGTGTTTTGCAGAACTCGATTAAGTCGGGAACGCGGGCCATGCTGCCGTCATCACGCATGATCTCGCATATAATTCCGGCCGGAATCAGCCCAGCAAGCCGTGCGAGATCGACAGACGCCTCGGTCTGCCCAGCGCGCACGAGCACGCCACCTTTACGAGCTTTCAAAGGAAATACATGGCCAGGGCGAGCCAGATCAGAGGGCCGCGTAGCAGGATCGATAGCGACTTGGATGGTGCGTGCGCGATCGTGCGCCGAAATGCCGGTCGTGACTCCATCACGCGCGTCGATAGCCTCGCAGAACGCGGTGCCATAGTTCGACGTATTCTCAGCGCTCATGGGTCCGATGCGCAGATGGTCAAGGCGCTCTTCGGTGAGAGTCAGACAAATAAGTCCCCGCCCATACTTCGCCATGAAATTGATGGCTTCAGGGGTTACTTTTTCGGCGGCGAGAGTAAGATCCCCCTCGTTTTCGCGATCTTCATCGTCGATGACCACAATCATGCGGCCAGCACGAATTTCTTCGATCGCAGTAGGAACATCCGTGAATGGCGGCGAGGAAAGCACCATACAAAATTGTAGCAAATCCTTCTGCTGACGTTTTCCTAGCCTTCCACCATCCGCGCCGGCTTCGATCCAACAAGCGCGTAATAAGTGATGTACAGATAGCAGATCACAGGGAGAAACAAGGAATGCTGAATCCCCAAACGATCCGCCAGAAAGCCTTCAAGCAGTGGAATAACCGCGCCTCCAACAATCGCCATTACTAACACGCCGGAGCCATCGCCGGTCAGCGGGCCAAGTTCAGCAATTCCGAGCGTGAAGATGCTGGGGAACATCACTGAATTGAATAGCCCCACTAGAATGATGCTCCACATAGCAACGTGGCCCGTGGAGAGCATGGAAGTGACAACAAGTAAGGACGCAAAGATTGCCGAAGCGCCAAGAACCTTGCCCGTATTGACCTTTTGCAATACCCCAGAGCCAATGAATCTGCCGACCATCGCTCCGCCCCAATAGAAAAAACCAACCAATGTAGCAGCTGTTTTCTGCGAGATGTTCCCGATATCCGGCTGAGTGAGATAACTAATCAGGAAACTGCCGATAGAAACCTCAGCGCCCACATAAACGAATATCCCAATCGCCCCGAGGATAAGATGGCGGTACGTCCAAACACTTCTTTGCGGTGCGTTGGAATCAGCACTTGCGCGATGCTGCGCACCCGGGATCGCTGGGAGCTTAAACATCGCGATTACTATGCCTAAAACTACCAATGCAAGACCGAGGCCTAGGTAGGGCAATTTTACCGAAGAAGCTTCATGCAAGCGATAAGCCTGAAGCGCCGGTGCTGACATCTGCCGGATCTCGTCCATGCTCTTGGGCGCGGCACTCAAAATGAAAATGCCGCCGAGATATGGGGCAATGGTGGTGCCTAAGGAGTTAAACGCTTGCGTAAGATTCAATCGACTGGATGCGGTCTTCGCCGGTCCGAGTACGGCCACATAAGGATTGGCGGCTACTTGCAATGCGGTGATGCCGGCGGCGAGAATGATTAATGCCGTCAGAAAAAGTGGAAATGAGGGCGCGCTGGCTGCCGGAATAAAGAGAAAAGCGCCGAGTCCCATGGTGAAGAGTCCGACAACCATGGTCTTTTTGTAGCCAATCCAATCAATGATCTTTCCCGATGGTAAAGAAAAAACGAAATAGGCCGAGAAGAAGGCGAACTGAATGAGCATGACCTTGGCATAGCTCAAATCAAAGATCGGCTTTAGGTGGGGGACCAGAATGTCATTGAGAGCGGTTAGGAATCCCCACATGAAGAATAGGGTTGTAACCATTGTTAGTGCGCTTTTATAGGTGGTTGCCGGCCCGACACTCGTCGGGGTAGGGGCTTTTACATTCGCCATTGCCATAGAATCAGGGCTCTCCAGGCTTTCGGGATCGAATGCAGCATGTTAACACCTGGAGCAATACGCAGGTTGTTCCTTAAGAAAATTTACAGCCCTAAATTTGGAAGAAACCCGCGAACCCGCTTGTATGAGCTTCAGGCTGGACCTACTGGGGCGTGGGCTTGGGACAAACAGTCGTGCGAGCGACTAATCGAGCTAACTTGTCTTTTAGTTCTTGTTGCACCGCGCTCGGGTTGAGAAATTCGAATCCGTAGCGAAAAACATTGCGGTTTCTAACCATTGCACGTGTCAAAACAGGTCCAAAAGGTAGTTGGAGTTCCATGTCCACAATTTCTTCTAACAATAGTTCTGCAGGGACAAGGGCGGAAAATCCCGATTCACTAAGCTCGAGCGAACGGCCGGGTATTATTCCCAAGCGAGGCGAACGAATGTGGAGATTGATCTCAAACATGAACCGAAGGTGTCGGCGATTGTCGACGTAGTCCCGAGCCGGTTGCATTGCAACTTCAGTTTTGTTTCGCATCGCTGCCGGTTCTCATTGCAGTTAGAAGGCCACCTGAAGCCAATAGAAGCAAAGGACTTATGGCTTAACAAATTCATGCCGATCTAACATTTGGGAATATCGATCCATGTTCGGGAATGTAAGTAGGTCCCAGTAAAATGATGAGTCACCATAAGTTACATTAGGCAAAGCGGGTGGACTGTTGCAAAAGTCGTAACTATCGCGCCCTGATGTGAGTGTGCGTCGGGAATGCTCTAATATTATCTTAGTCTTTCCTTTCAAAATAAGTAATCTGGACTTCGTAATAAATGAAAATCTAGTTGCCCTGGAGTTTATAGGTGAAAAGTGTGTTCAGCACGAAGGTCATCCGGGCCGGAATTCTGCTCTTATTCATCGTTCCCAGCCTGTTCGCACAAACTTCTCGGCTAAAAGGCACGGTCCGCGACACAACCGGAGCGGTCATTGCACGTGCGAGCGTCACTCTTCACAGCGGGGCTGTTGTCGCTGATACCAAGACCGATGATCGTGGAAGATTTTCCTTTGCGAGCATCTCGGAAGCCAGCGGCACCGTCACCGTTCAGGCGACTGGATTTACCGCAATTACGCAGTCGTGGAACGCCGCTTCCGCGACAGCAGAATTGCAATTGATCCTGCAACCGTCCCGGGTCAATGAGCAAATTGTAGTTTCCGCCGCACGAGCCGGGATTCGATTATCGGATGCCCCCGGCAGCAATGTTCTTCTCTCGCAGAGAGATGTGAGTTCGACCCCGGCTCTTACTATCGACGACATGCTCCGTCAGGTGCCAGGCTTTTCTTTATTCCGACGATCTGGAAGCCGCACTTCTAATCCCACCTCGCAAGGAGTTTCTTTGCGGGGGCTGAGTGCAAGCGGCTCGAGTCGTGCGCTGGTGCTCGAAGATGGCATTCCATTGCTTGATCCCTTTGGGGGATGGGTGCAGTGGGATCGTATTCCGCGGGCGGAATTGTCAGATGTTGAAGTCTTCCGGGGAGGAGCGTCGAATCTCTATGGTAGCGACGCGATGGGCGGAGTCGTCCAGTTCATAACGCGGGAACCCCATGGGCCCGCGCTCTCATTGGAGACTTCATTTGGAAATGAACGGACGCCGGACTTGTCCGTGTGGACTGGAACGACGGCAGGGAAGTGGGATTTCGGGATCGCGGCAGACCTGTTTCATACAGATGGCTACATTTTGGTTCCGCTAGGCCAAAGAGGCGTCGTGGACACTGCGGCAAACTCTCAGCATGCGGCTCTCGATTTCAATGTCGCTCATCAGCTCGGCTCAAATGGCAGAGTCTTTCTACGCGGAAACTTGTTCGACGAGTCGCGAAATAATGGAACGCCCGCGCAAACGAACGATACTCATATCGGTCAGGGCGCAGTCGGTCTCGATAAACAGATTGGATCTAGCGATTCGTTGACGGCTCGCGTATACGGTGACGTGCAAAGCTACAATCAAAATTTCTCGTCGATAGCGAGCAGCCGCGCGACCGAGTCTTTGACCGACATTCAACACGTGCCAGCGCAGGAACTCGGAGGTGCGACCTTATGGACGCATGCTCTCAATAAGAGCAACACATTACTCGCAGGTGCGGATCTGCTTGAGGTGATTGGTGCCAGTGATGAGGCTTTGTTTACCTCGGGAACACACACCCAAAACAAAGTTTCGGGAGGCCGTCAACGCACATTGGGATTATTCGGGGAAGACATTTTCCGTATTGACCAGAAGTGGACGATAATCCTCGGGATGCGTTTTGACCGTTGGTCGAATTTCGATGGAAACACAGTGTGCACGGCATTCTCCAGGAAATGTTCGCCAGCGATTTCGATTTTTCCCGATCGTACTTACACTGCTCTCAGCCCGCGTTTGTCTGTCCTGCGTTCTTTGACTAAGAACGTTTCACTTACAGCTTCCGGCTACCGGGCATTTCGCGCACCTACTCTGAACGAACTTTATCGTAGCTTCCGTCAAGGGAACACTCTGACATTAAGCAATCCTGCGCTTCGCTCCGAGCAGCTTACGGGAGGCGAAGCTGGTGTGAACATTTCGGGATTCAATCGTAAGCTGGAATTACGCAGCACTTTCTTCTGGAGCGACATCGTAGATCCAGACGAGAACGTAACATTGACGATCACTCCTAGCCTGATTACACGTGAACGTCAAAACTTGGGCCGCACGCGCTCGCGTGGCGTGGAACTGGACGGGGTCGTACGATTGACCCAGGATATACAAGTTTCTGCCGGATTCGATTTCACGGATGCTACGGTAATTAACTACACACCAAACGCGCAGAATGCCAGCCTACTAGGTCTTGATGTCCCGCAAATTCCTCGGCATCAATTCACATGGGAAGCACGTTATTGGAATCCGTCGCGTCTCTTGCTGAGCCTTCAAGGAAGGTTTGTAGGCACTCAATATGATGACGATCAGAACACCCTGCCTCTAGATCGATTTTACGCAATGGATTTGATGGTCGGCCGGTCGATCACTCACGGTATGCAAGCGTTCGCAGCAGTAGAGAATCTAACGAATGAGCGTTACATGGTCGCGCGCACGCCCGTTGTGAACCTTGGCCCCCCAATTCTCTTTCGGATTGGCCTACGCTATGATTATCCTCGCGAGAGAAAGTGAAGCTCAAATCGGCTTGCATCGAGCAGCATTCCGGAGCAGAATCAAGCCATGTCCTCCCAACCTGATACTGGACGAAAACCGAGCACAGATCAACATCCTGCTATGGGCCACGTTTCCGGTGCGCACCGGTTGCTAAAGACGCTGAAGGAAAAAGTGGGAGAGCATCCCGAACTGACCGAGGCCATCACAGAACTCGAGATGGCGCTCAGCAAATTGACAATAAAGACCGCTGGAATGCTTTAGGCCGCTGCACAATCTTCGCGAGCAATTCCGCAAAACTGCTGCCAAACGTATACTTGAAGTTGATGACCCAGAACCAAGACCTCGACCTTTTGCCGCCAGAAAGCCTCAACCGCTCTTTGTGGAGGTCTTTGCTTGGCAACCTGCGGGACAAGTTCGCTACCGAGAGACTTCCGCCGCTGCAGTTGACTTCCCGTCCGGTTGATGTCGGCATGCTGGAAGGGGATCGTCTTGCAATGCCCTGGTACCGCACGGTCTTTACCAATATCGGGGACGTCCTTTCGCCCGAGTCTCTTCCGCCGCTTGAACTGGAATCCCGCCCCGTCGATGTTGGGGAGTTAGTTGCTGATCAGATGAGCCACATGTGGTGGACTTCGCTGCTGCGGAATCTGGCCGATAACGTCGCTCCCGAAAGACAGCCAGCGTTACAGCTAACATCAGCCCCCGTCAATCCAAGCTTACATTCGGATTCGGAGTACTTACTGTTGCCCCAGTGGTCCTCGGTCATCGACGGACCGAAGGTCTTTTTACCAGATAAGCCGAAAGCGGCATACCCATCTCTTCCACGAATCGTTGCTGTTCCCGTCGTGAAGCCAAACCAGGCTGAAGTCGAATTTGTTCATGTCTTAGAGAGCGATCTCCGGAGGGATTTGCGGCGTTCTACAATTCGAGTCCGCTTATGGATTTCCTTCGCAGCGATTCAGGTGATAGTGCTGATCGGGGGTTTTTTCTGGTTCAAATGATTTATGGAATCCAAGCCAGCAAAGCCCCGCAGCGACAACAGATTTAGGTTTAAGCGCTACGCTTCTTTTTCGGAGATTCGTCTCCCGCAATACTCTTCACTTTCGAGGTGCCCGATTTCCCATTTTTAGCTTGAGGAGCCCCCGTCAAGTTCTCTACACCCTGTTCGAGTTCGGGTTCTTCCACAAAAATCCAACTCCCCCCCGAATTCCAGGGTCCTTTGGCGTCGGTCTCACCTTCATCGCCGACTCCAGTTGAGTCATTGAAATATTCATCCACCAGCACTGGGGTAGGAGGAATGTTCCCGATCGAGAATGGATCTTTGCCCAAACTTTCAAGCGCGAGAGTAAAGGCCTTCATGTGAGTGATCTCGCGAGTCATCAAGAACTGCAGCGCGTCCTTGGACCCGGGATCGTCACACAGATTAATCAGCCTCTCGTAAACAATCTTGGCGCGAGCTTCTGCGGCGATGTTGCTCCGCAAGTCGACATCGAGCTCACCTGTGATTTTCAGATAGTCGGCGGTCCAGGGAGCACCCATGGAGTTGAATAGGCTGACTCCTCCTCCACCTGCAATTGCGACCAGCGGATCAGCTTCTGCGGCATCGCGATTTGCCGACTTCTTCATCGGTTTCAAGTGCATTCGGGCCAGAGCTCCCACTACTTCCAGATGGCTCAACTCTTCCGTGCCGATGTCCATCAGCAAGTCTTTGCGCTCTGGATCGTCGCAATTGAATCCTTGAATCGAATATTGCATAGCGGCCGCTAATTCACCGTTTGCGCCGCCAAATTGCTCGAGTAACATGTTGCCGAATCTTGGGTCTGGATCGTCAACCTTCACTGTGTACATCAACTTCTTAATATGGTGGTACATGCGTTTCCTCTCGAAATTTTAAATTGTGACCGGGTCTAGGGAGAAGTTATACACAGAACCCGCGAGGAAATATCAGGCAAGTAAGGTATCAGCTGGGTTAAGACACTGCACAGCATCTCATGCAGCGAGAGGTGCTCGTACCCTGAGATGCCGTGTCTCTGCTTACGCTGCTAGACACGTTACTGAGTGCAAGATTGCTAATCCAAGATCGGGAGTGACAGGCAAGGCTGCACAAGAAAGTCGAGTTCGGCAATCTGTGTCCGCGCTTTTTCAACCAAAGATGTTTTGCAAGCTTCGAGTGTAATCACAAAAGGCAAGCTCGATTTCAGGTATCCGGGTTTCTGCAGCACTGAATCGATATTGATGCCGCACTCCGAAAAAATTGAGGCTAGCGTCGCAATAATTCCAGGCCGGTCTTTCACAGTAAATCGCAGATAATGCCGGGTTGTGAAATCGGCACTAACGCTTCGGGGAGTTGCGGAGTTTTCGAATTCGAGCGGCGTGCCCTGTTGGGCCTTAGCAATACCCACAATGTCTGAAACAATCGCCACCGCGGTGGGATTTCCGCCCGCGCCGTGTCCGCCGAACACTGTCTCGCCTCCGAATCGGCCGGTCGACATCACTAAATTCTGCGCACCCTGCACGCGTGCTAATGGGGAAGACAATCCAACCAGAGCAGGTTGAACGCTCGCGAGCAGATGCGAACTGCCTTCTTCGGAATTGTCCAGTTCAGCCCAGGAAATCTGGCGTATTGTGCAACCCAGCTGTTTGGCGTACTCGAAATCCACGGCTTCAATCGTCGAAATCGATCGGCAGAGAATCTCGTTGGGATGTGCCTGGCTGCGCAATCCAACTCGCGCGAGAATTGCGAGCTTGGCTCGCGCATCGAAACCGTCGACGTCATCGGTTGGATCTGCTTCCGCGAATCCGAGACGTTGGGCTTCGGCCAATGTCGTCGAGAATGGCACTCCCGCACTTTCAATCTGGCTTAGGATGTAATTGCAAGTGCCGTTCAAAATGCCATAAATCCTGAACAGTTCGTCGCCGGCCAAACCTTCCTGAAGGCCGGAAATGACAGGCACTCCCCCAGCGACCGATGCTCCGAATGCAAGATGACGTTTCTGTTTGCGTGCGAGGGCAATTAGCTCTGGTCCGCGGTGTGCGATTAATTGTTTGTTGGCTGTGACTACCGACTTGCCAGCGTTCAATGCACCGCGCACCCACTCTTCGGCAGGCGAGAGTCCGCCGATGACCTCAACAATGACATCAACGTCGGACGCGAGTACTTCATTGATGTCTTCAGTCCATTTCACATCCTTAGGCAGCCAATCAGCTTGCTGCTTCCGAGCTAGAGTTCGATTGCATACGTGCGTGAGACGTAGTCCGGCCGGAGCACCCTGCGTAAGAATTCGTGCGACCGAACTACCCACAGTGCCAAATCCGACTATCGCAACTTTGCAAAGTTTTGCGGGTGCCTCGACTGAGGCTCTGGAATCGAATCGCGAATTCATTAGGGACTGATTCATAGCAAGCCTGTCACCTTAGATCCCTTTCGAATATGCAGCGGCCTTCGCAGAAAAATTTCGCCCAACTGAGGCTCCGATTCTTCCGTTTTTCTGGGGTCGGGTCCGTTTTCCATTTCGCGACAGCAAAGTCGGGCTCGCCGCGTGACCTGATAGTCCGTTCGTCTTTCGCGGAGTTTTCGCACTGGCGGCCTTTGGTTTGGTTTCCAATTTCGCCGCCGAATTATTGCCGAAGAAACGCGCGTGCAGATGTCGCACCGCTTGGGGAACATCACTCTCTTTTATTACGAAACTGATGTTGAGCTCAGATGCTCCCTGCGAAATCATCCGGATATTGACGCCCGCCTTCGCAATAGTGCTGAAGACGCTGGCCGCAATTCCCGGCACACCGTGAATATCTTCCCCTACAAGACAGACGATCGCCTGCTTGTCATCGCAATTCACCTCAGCAATTTTCTCCAGGTCTGCGATTAGAGCCTTGGGTAGCCGCTTGGTTTCCATGGTGAAAGACATGCTCACTTCGGAAATGGCAACGATGTCGACAGATGAGCCGTGAAGATCGAGCGCTTCAAACACAGACCTCAAAAAACCGTGAACCATTACTCCACGGGATGCAACAACATTCACAATGCTCACGCCAGTTTTGGCAGTGATCGCACGAAAAGTGTCGCCACTGCTAGGCGCGTGTTCGGTGATGCGTGTGCCTTTGCTTTTTACATTTCGTGAATTCAGTACGTACACAGGAATGTTTTTGTGAATTGCAGGTAAGAGTGTCGCCGGATGCAGCACCTTCGCGCCGAAATACGCTAGCTCCGCAGCCTCATTGAAGCTGATTCGAGGAATGGTCCGAGCATCCGGACAAATCCTCGGGTCGGTGGTCATCATGCCTTCAACGTCTGTCCAGATCTCGATCGACTCTGCATCGAGTGCCGCTCCCACAATGGCTGCCGAGTAGTCAGATCCTCCACGTCCGAGCGTTGTAGTTATTCCCTCAAGAGTTGCCGCAATGAATCCGCCCATCACAGGAATGCGCCCATCTGCGACAATAGACGCGATCGCTTTTTGAGATCGTTCCCGAGTCTCGTGCATGATTGGGAGAGCCCGAGTATGACTGCCATCAGTCACCAGACACTCGCGAGAATCCACCCATTCAGCATCAAGGCCGAGTGCGGGAAATGCAGCGGCTACGATCTGACTCGATAACAATTCTCCGAATGAGAGCAAATAGTCGTTGCTGCGCGCGGAGAGCTCTTTTACAGCGGCAATGCCTCGGATAAAGTTCTCCAATTCAGTCACAAGGAATTGGATCTTCGTCGCTACCGGCGCTGATTTCTTCCCGAGGAGGTCGCGGGCTGCGGCCAGGTGGCGCTCTCGAATCGATTGCAAAAGCGCGAGGCTTGAATCACAATCACCGGCCGCAGCTTTATGTCCAATTGCGACTAGTTGGTCCGTAATCTTAGCCATGGCGCTGACCACAACGACTGGATTCTTCTTCCGCCGACTACGGACGATCTCAGCCACGCGCCGAATGGCGGAAGCGTCTTCTACCGACGTTCCACCGAACTTCATAATCACCATAAGAACACCGTTCCTGAATCAGAAGATTTAGAGTTCACCTAAAACAAAAAGCCCACCGCCATTTTCATTCTGGCGGTGGGCTCTTGAGCTCTTCGAAGTCTTGATTTCGCTCAGTCGTTGCCGCGCCAGAAAGGTCTAATTCGTGTGCCCGAGCCTGTGTGGGGCCGCATCGACGAACTGATCTTCTGGCCGGTCTGAGACATCTCTGAAACTATACGCGAATTGCATAACCTGAGGGTAATTCAAGTTTTCGATTCCTAACATCCAAAAAACTATCAGCGGTAGAACTTTGGTGCCGTAGTGGTAGAACCTCCTGTCCATCGTCCATTGAAGTTGCGCCTAAAAAATCCATTTCGCTCATCGAAATTCTGCGTTGTACATTTTCGGTCTGTACACGATATCAACAAGATGGAAGTTTATCCCTTGAAACCGAAATTGCCTCACTGTGCTTCTCTATCACGCAGTGGCTCTTCGGTGAACCAATGAAAACGGAGATGGGAAGTTAATGATGTTGCCTGCTTCAAAAAACGGCTTACCCGAAGCCCAGGGACTATACGACCCGGCTCACGAGCATGACGCTTGTGGCATTGGATTCGTAGCCAGCATTCGATGTCAAAAGAGCCATGACATCATCGAAAAGGGAATCCAGGTACTGATCAACCTCACCCACCGCGGTGCTTGCGGGTGCGATCCAGAGACTGGCGACGGTGCCGGCATTCTGATTCAAATCCCGCATAAGTTCTTCGCACGTGAATGTTCAAAACTGGGTTTCGAATTGCCAGCCGCGGGCGAATATGCCGTAGGCATGACTTTCTTGCCGGTGGAGAAACATCAACGTCTTCAGTGTGAAGGAATCCTGGAAGGCATCATCCGCGAAGAAGGACTCTCGGTGCTCGGATGGCGCGACACTCCGGTAAATGGAGACGCAATCGGTCGCGAGGCTCGTGTTTCTCAGCCATACATTCAGCAGATTTTTGTAGCGCGTGTACCTGAGATGGATGAGAGCGCCTTCGAGCGAAAGCTGTACATAGTTCGAAAACGTGCCGAGCGCGAGATTGCGGAATCCGACATCGAAGGCCGCGAGATGTTCTACATCCCCTCGCTCTCTGCGCGAACTATTGTCTACAAAGGCTTGTTGCTCGCGCCGCAAATCGCAAATTTCTATGGAGAGCTTTCTGATCCAGATGTCACCAGCGCACTATGCCTGGTCCATCAGCGATTCTCGACGAACACGTTTCCGAGTTGGCAGCTCGCGCATCCGTACCGCTACATCGCGCATAACGGGGAAATCAACACGTTGAAAGGCAACGTGAATTGGATGCACGCGCGGCAGTCGATATTGGATTCGCCTCTCTTTGGAGACGAGATTAAGAAGCTCTTCCCAATCATCTCGCCTGACGGAAGTGACTCATCCAACCTGGATAATGCGGTCGAACTTCTTTTTCAGTCCGGACGCAGCCTCCCTCATGTAATGGCCATGCTGATCCCCGAAGCATGGTCTGGTAACCCGCACATGAAAGCCGAAAAGCGGGCGTTTTACGAGTACCACGCATCGCTGATGGAGCCGTGGGACGGTCCCGCAGCTATCGCGTTTACCGATGGTCGCTTTATAGGAGCGACACTTGATCGCAACGGTCTTCGGCCAGGGCGGTACGTTGTGACTAACGACGATCTTGTCGTGATGGCTTCCGAGGCTGGCGTTCTCGACATCGAGACCGAAAATGTCAAAAGCAAGGGCCGTTTGCAACCCGGTAAGATGTTTCTGGTGGATACGGTCGAAGGCCGTATCATTTCCGACAAAGAAATCAAGCAGCGCTTGGTTAAACAGCAGCCGTATGGAGAATGGCTACAAGAAAACCAGATCACGATGGATCAATTGCCCGAGCCCTCGCGCATTCATCGCTCGGATCGCGACACTATCCTTTCGCGGCAGCGGGCATTTGGCTACACCGATGAAGATTTGCGAATGATCCTCGAACCCATGGCTTC
>JAOAPG010000290.1 GCA_025462785.1 Acidobacteriaceae bacterium | reverse complement strand
TGCGAGACCTTCAGGTTCAATCTGGGTTGCAACAGCACTATGGCTCCGTAATTGCTGCTAGGTTGAATTACAGTATGCTGAACTTCTTACCAACAACAAAGGGCACTAAAGTTACCCAAACTCAATTTTTTCACTTTCTCACACCAAAGAGAAGCGCTCTCCTAAGTAAACCCTTCGTACTTCCGCGTCCCCGCCCAGCTGCTCCGGAGTTCCATGGCGGAAGATGCGCCCTTCGTTAATGATGTAGGCACGATCGGTCACCGATAGTGTTTCACGCACGTTATGGTCGGTAATCAGTACGCCAATTCCACTCATTTTTAGATTGCTGATAATCTTTTGCAAATCCAGCACAGCAATCGGATCGATACCCGAAAATGGCTCGTCAAGCAAAATAAACGTTGGATTGATGCATAACGCGCGCGCAATTTCCACGCGACGCCGCTCACCGCCAGACAACGCGTATCCGCGATTCTGGCGTATATGTTCCAGCCCCAGTTGATCGATTAGCGACTCCATCTTTTCCCTGCGCTCGTGCCAGGAAATAGGTTGCGCCTCGAGAACTGCCAGGATATTTTCTTCGACGGTAAGCTTACGAAATACAGAAGCTTCCTGAGGGAGATAGCTGATGCCGTATTGGCGCGCCCGAAGATACATGGGCACATCCGTGATATCGTCGCCATCGATCAATACCCGCCCTGAGTCAGGAGGTATTAGGCCAACAATACTGTAGAACGTGGTAGTCTTGCCCGCTCCGTTTGGACCAAGCAATCCAACAACTTCGCCCTGCTCTACGCGAAGGCTAACTCCATTTACAACTCTCCGACCGCGGTATGCTTTTCCAAGATCGTCAGCGGCCAACGTATGCATTTATCGTGCCACTCGCGTTTGCGTAACGGCAAGCGACTTCTTGCTTCCTTCCACCATCACCCTATCATCGCCCCTAAACATAGTCAACGAATTGCCGGTCACTTTGCCGTGTTCGGCATCAAAAATGCTAGGCGGTCCTCCCGTCAGGACGAATTTATCGTCCGCTGCTGTGTATGTTAGCTGCTCTCCGGTTCCGCGACGGCCCGGTTGGGTGAGGATCACATGGTCCCAGGCAATAATTCTATCAAGTTTTCCGCTTGATGTAAGTGACTGACTGCCCGTGCTTTGGTCCCTTGCCCCTAGGAAAACGTCCATTTGCGCGGACATGAGCGTCAGATCTTCTCCCTTTGCTATCACATCTCCTTCAAAATGCGTTTTGCGGTCATTATCTGCATAGGTCAGGTGACTGGAGGTGATACGCACCGGGATTGATTTACCAGTTTTGTCCGATTGCACCAGCACCGTCGAGACCTGCTGCTTTGGGGAGCTACGCGCCTCCATGGCACGGTGATCACGGTCAAACTCTATCGAGGGTGCCTGAACTGAGTTATCGTCCTGCCACAAGCGGGCATTGTCTGAATAGAGTGCAACGGCGGGTGAACGATGGGCTGTCATCGAGCGTGCCGTCACATGAATTGGGCTGGAGGACGAGAGAAAACCGCCATTCGGACTTGGCTTGAGGTCGCTATATGTGCTTTTCACGTCTCCTTCGGCGAAGCCGTCTCCCGTTCCCCTGTTCATCCGAACTATTCGAGCCGTAGTCGTCATCCCTTTGTCGACAATCCGAGGTGAGCCCGTGAGTAGCAATATCTGATCGCTAGGCGTGTAGTGCGCACGATCAGCCCAGGCCTTGCGTTCCCCATCGACGTAGGCAAAGTCTCCTTCCTGGAGGATTGATCGAATACCGCTGCCCGGAGTAAAAACCGCATCAAGTGCACGGCTTGTGCTGACGCGATCAGGCTGTCCCGAAGCTGTGCTAACGATGCGAGTATCAGGCTCACCGTGTACCGATGAGAGCTGTCCCAATGCGTCAAACTTCGCTTCGAACTTCCTGGCAGTGATCACTGTCTGCTGACTCGTCGACGGGATCGAGGAGTTTTGCTGGGCTGGTCGAATTGTGATCTGGGGCGGACCAGAAGTTTCGGCCCGCTCAAAACGCTTTCCTTGCGCTAAAAAGAAGTCCACAACCGGCGCAGTGAGTTCAAAATCTTGAGCCTTTGCGGAGGTCTCCTGAGCAGCAGCAGCTGGTTTCTGATGTTGAATCAGCCTTACACCGCCTTCCGCATGGATCTTCTCCAGCGAATTATTCTTGCCGAAGTTTAAAGCCGCTCGATCCGAACTCCCGTGAATGGGTGCTGACCCAAGAGTTTCAAACTGCACATTTCCTGACAGAAGAGCACTCTGTACTGCAAGTCGTTGCTGTTTGACGCCATTCGGGGACTTGATTTGGCCACTATCCTGTCGCTCATTAGTCGATCCCATAAGCGCTTCCAATTGATCCGACCGAACGTTCGCAGGCTGGTCGCCGCTGGATTGGACCCGCACATTGCCGTTTGCGAGAACGCGTTCCACTGAGTTGTCGGGACGCAGGAAGAGAGTAGCCTCATCCGCCCAAGATTGTTCCGAACCGCTCGTCAGTTGCGCATTGGCGAGTACGACTGCGTGCGGATCTTTACTGATAATTGCACGTTGTGCCTTGATCATCGTTGGTGACACGCCATTAACGGAGATTTCTAGCCGCGAGGTCAAAGTCAAAACAGCCGACTTTGCCGAATACGACATCCCAAGCGCGGATCCCGTCGCTTCAGGAAGGCGAAAATCCACTCTCTCCGGTGTGTGAGCGTCACCGGTCTTCTGATTGAAAACCAACCCATGCGTCGTCAGGTGAACGGGATTTTTCAGTTCTTTCGGTAAAGATTGATCGGGGCTGCTAACGCCCCCTGGATTCGATTCCAAATCCATATCGACTTCACCCTCGCTGGTCACATCTCCAGTTTGCTGGTCATAGACGAAGTCATTTCCGTAAATCTGATCAAAACGGCTGGAATCGCTTCCGTATAGCGTGATATGAACATCGTGCAGTTCCGCATGTCCGCCTTGCTTGTATTGCACCGCTTTACTGGCTTCGACTCTGAAAATCGTATGGCCAAGTTCAGATTTTGAAATGGAAAAACCCTTCGCCGTCTGCTTGAATTCAAGACCCATCTTTTCCGGAACCTGTTTGAGAACATTCTGCACGCGATGCCGGGCATGGAAATAGGACCCTGTAACGACCGCGACTACCAGAATCGCGGTGAACACAAGCCAGCGGCGCAGATGAGAAAATTGAGAAGGCATCTACAAATGAGTTTATTGGATAAGTCTAGCCGAGTCTCATGTTATGAGATGCGGCCGTACACTCGAGCAGCGCGAATACTTAGGCACGCTAGACAAGTGCCCGCAACAGTGTCGTCTCAAACTACTCTGTAGTCTAAACTCTCAACAGAATGGTGACCTGCCCCCGCCCTTTTAGACCTGCAAAA
>JAOAPG010000279.1 GCA_025462785.1 Acidobacteriaceae bacterium | reverse complement strand
CTTACCGCCCGGGCAGCAATCTCGGAAAACGCGCCATCCTTAAGTAATGAGAGATGTTCCGGGCGATCCAGCACTTCATTCCATTCCTCGTGCGCCTCTCGTTTGTAATCTCGTTCCCAGTCAAGATAAGTTTCGTCTCTAAATCCCACAGGGAAAAAGCGAAGAAATTTCTTGCGGGCCTGTTTGGCTGCTGAGGAGAGCGAAGCGTCTTGGAAGAGTGCACGTCCTCGCTTTTGTGAGGAATCCCTGTTTTGTGTCTTCTCGGGGGAGCTCTCCCAGGGTTCAATCGCTGACCACGGAGGGACGGAACCCTTCTTGTGGGTTTGTGCCACATGGTTGCTCGCCATAACTCCTCCAAGGAATTACTTTCGATTCGTGGCCTCAGTTTGAGTTGGCCTGAAAAGGAGAGGTGTCCATCTTCAATTTTGTAATTTTGTCGCCGCTTAGTTCCTTGGCAACCCGCCAAATCACGCCCAAGTCCATAAAGTAAACACTGTATTGAGCTTCAGGCGTGCTCTCGTTACGCTCGTCGGTTGGGCTGCAAGGGAGCTTGTCCAAGGCCGGACATTACCCGCTAGCAGCGGCTCAAATGGTCAGGAATTTGAATGACACAAGTGGATCGGATTAGTACCGGGATAGAAGGATTGGACGACATTTTAGGGGGAGGCATTCCTAAAGGTCATCTCTATCTGGTCGAAGGGGATCCCGGCACCGGCAAGACCACCCTGGCTTTGCAATTCCTTATGGCTGGGGCGAGCATTGGCGAACCCGTGCTCTACATCACGCTCTCGGAATCAGAGCGTGAATTGACGGGAGTTGCCAAATCGCACAAATGGTCGCTGAAAGGCGTCTCCATATTCGAGCTACTGCCCGACGAGGATAGCCTTCGACCCGAAGGACAGTACACGGTATTTCACCCGTCCGAAGTAGAGCTGGCGGATACCACCCGGGCGGTGCTCGACAAGGTGGAAGAACTCGGAGCGCACCGCATTGTCATCGATTCTTTATCGGAACTCCGTATGCTCGCCCGTGATTCGCTGCGGTATAGACGTCAAATACTTGCTTTCAAACAGTACTTTGCAGGGCGGAGCTGCAGTGTTTTATTGCTCGACGACCGAACTGGCACTCACGAAGATCTTCAGCTTCAAAGTATTGCCCACGGCGTTATTTCGATGGAAAGCTTATCGAGGGAGTACGGATTTAAGCGCCGCCGGCTTGAAGTCGTGAAGCTTCGCGCCTCAGCGTACAGAGAGGGCTTCCACGACTATTCCATAAAAACGGGTGGCATATCCGTTTATCCTCGCTTGATCGCGGCAGAACATCGGCAGAGATCCGTACTGAAGAAGACATTAAGCGGAATTGCAGAGCTCGATGCCCTTTGGGGCGGAGGTGTCGATCGGGGTACTTCGACCTTGGTTCTCGGTCCTGCGGGATGTGGGAAATCCACCATTGCAACGCAATACGCGATTGCCGCCGCTACTCGAGGTGAGCGTTCATGTGTTTTTACGTTCGATGAGAGCGTGCCCACGCTTCTAGCACGCATGAAGGGTTTAAATCTGGACGCCGAGATACACTTGGCATCTGGGGTACTTTCTGTCCAGCAGATCGATCCAGCAGAGTTATCTCCCGGCGAATTCGTTAGCCTGATTCGCCAATCTGTCACAAAGGAAAATGCCACAACAATCGTCATTGATAGCCTGAATGGGCTATTGAATGCCATGCCTGGCGAACAAACTTTAACGATGCACCTGCATGAGCTGCTTACCTTCTTGAGCCAACAAGGAGTGTCCAGTTTCCTGGTAATGGCTCAACACGGGCTGCTCGGTAAAGACATGATCAGCCCGGTGGACGTAAGTTACTTGGCGGATTCAGTGCTTCTATTGCGTTACTTCGAGGCTGAAGGTCAAGTGAAGCAAGCCATTTCGGTCGTCAAAAAGCGTACGGGAGGTCACGAACGCAGCATTCGGGAGCTGAAGCTGGACAAAGGAATACACGTAGGCAAGCCACTGCTTAACTTTAGAGGCGTCCTGACTGGTGTGCCCGAATTTCTTCCGGATGGCTGGGCCTACGAGACCGTCGCTAAAGGCCAGTAAATGATGCATTCTCTAGTCGTGGTGGCTCCTGTAGGCCGAGACGCGCAGTTAATTTGCGAGTTCTTAGCCTCGTTGGACGTAAAGCGGCGACCTTATACTCAGCTCAGAGAAGTACCGCAGTCGGTATTGGAATCTGCTTCCGTGCTGCTGATAGCGGAAGAAGCGCTTGATCCCTCCACCGTTCAGCATCTTTCGACGATATTGCAGGACCAACCTGCATGGTCTGACATTCCCACAATCGTCCTCACCGGAGGCGGAGCTAGCACCGACTCAAGCGCACGATTGGTAAGGATGAGAGAACCTCTCGGAAATGTTACGTTGCTGGAGCGCCCGCTTCGGTCTGTCACCTTGACCAGTGCAGTGCGAACCGCCCTTCGCGCGCGAACCAAACAATATCAGATGCGCGATTACCTGGCAGAACGCAAGATCATGCTGGAAGACCTGGGGAAGGCCTATGCGGCGCTTGAGACCACAGTTGCGCATCGGACCGCAACCTTGAGAAATCTCTCGCAACGCCTGCTTAGGTTACAGGACGAGGAGCGCAGGCGAATTGCACGTGATTTGCACGACAGTACGGGCCAGGTCCTCACGGCATTGAAGATCAGTTTGGCAGTTTTCCAGCAGAAACTTGGAGAAGAGCCGTCTGCAAAGCACAGCCTAGCGGAGATCATCAGCTTAACCGATCAAGCGCTTCAAGAAATTCGCACCATGTCGTATCTCCTGCATCCTCCGACGCTCGACCATTCTGGTTTTATCTCCGCCGCCCGCTGGTACGTTAGCGGAGTTGCCGAGAGAAGTGGCATCAAAGCGGACCTTGAGCTGCCGACACACGACTTTCGGCTCCCGGACACTGTTGAGCGAGTGTTGTTTCGAGTATTGCAGGAGAGTCTGACGAACGTGCTTCGCCACGCCAATGCGGATCGTGTGCACATTCGCTTCTTCGCGAAAGAGGAATCGGCCATACTCGAGGTTGCGGATGATGGCGACGGCATACCTCCCGACCTTTTGGCCCGCCTACAAGGTATGGAATCGGATGGCGGCGTGGGACTGGCTGGGATGAAAGAGCGAATTAACGAACTGAATGGGGATCTTGAATTGAATTCCAGTAGTAGGGGAACGATCGTGAAGGTAATGGTGCCGATTGAGTCTGCCACCAGCGGTAGTGTCCCAATGAGCAAAGAATCCGCGCAAGTCACGTTATGATCTGCGGCAATACAACCGATCGCGTGCCCCCGAGCTAACCCTAGGCTCCCTTCTCGCAACTAAGCTTTTGAGCGTTTACACAATCTGCAAATTTATTGACGCACCATGCCGATCAGAGGAGATTCCTATGACAGCAGACAACAAAAAGAAATGCGCCCACATTCCTTGCGTGTGCGTCCCGCCCAGTGGTGAAAAATATTGCAGCCAATTCTGCGAAGACGCAGGTGATGAAGAGGCCGAGATTGCGTGCGGCTGCGGCCATCCCGCCTGTTCCCGTTAGACAAACCAAAGTAATACTTAACAGGACTTCAGCGACTCAGGAATTAGCTGTATAGCTTGTTACACCCCACAACTGTAAGATTTTGTTTTATACAACAGGCATATTTTGCTCAGAATCCTAATCGCCGACGATAGTGAGCATGTCCGTCGCGCATTGAGGACTTGTCTGGAACTCAACCCAGACTGGGAGGTTTGTGCGGAAGCGCAAGACGGTCAGGCCGCGATCGAAGCAGTACGGAAAAGTGTGCCTGACCTGGTCCTCTTAGACTATGCAATGCCGATTATGAATGGGCTCGAAGCGGCGCGCGAAATCAAGGAAATTGCGCCGCAAAGCACTTTGTTTTTGTTCACCATGTATGCCACGGACCCTCTGCGAAAGTTAGCTAAGGATGTGGGTGTCCGGTCAGTTTTGTCCAAAGATGTTGGAGGCATAGGTGCGCTGGTAAAAGCGATCGAGGAGGTGACTTCCCAATGGCCGACTCAGTGAACACTCCTAATATCGGTAATGACGGACAGAATGCCGCGGTCGTGCGAGAAAATGGCGGTTTGCCGGCTTGGAAGTCTCTGTATCAGACAGCCATTTTAGAGATGGACACATCGATGATCATAGGGCGCATTGCCGAAGCGGAAAGAGCGATTGTAGAGCGCGCTTTGGCCCTGCGCAAGGAACCAGCATCCGAACACGCGAAGGAATTAGGAGCGTTGGCTTATTCCGCAAACTTCCTTGCGGAGCTAAGGCTATTGGAAACAACCCGGTCGGCGGGCAAACCTTGTTTGGATGAAGCCCAGACCTAGCCCTTAACACTTACCTTCGAGAACGACATTACAGCTTTGCCGGATGTGGGTACTCCCATCGACATTGCGGGACGAAACGTTGTGAAGATCAACATGTTTTTCACTTCCGAAGGAACGTCATTCTGTTCTTCCGGATTGGACAACACTCGGTAATCCTGAATACGCCCGCGAGAATCAACATAAGCCTCGATCACGAGTGAATCTTGTTTGATCGAGCCGAACGACATTCCAAATGCCGACTCCTGAATTTGCGGAGCGGTGTAGAGCATCAACGGAACATCCGGATTGCCAGCCTGCAACGGAAGCGAAGAGAATCCCATGAAAATAGCGAACAATGCGACGGTTGCCACCAAGCCGACCATGGCAGGAACCATGAACACTTCAAGTGCGTGCTGTAATCGCAACGACAGCACCTCGAGATATGTCCGCGGAGATCGCGCGGCCTCGCGTGAGATGGCCAGCCGAAGTTTTAAAGACAAATCGGCAGGAGCTTTCCTGCGACCCACCTTTGCGAGCAATTGTTGAGTTTGGACTAGACCAGAAAATTGCTGCTCGCATCCAGAACAGCTTTCAAGATGCTCATTGATAGCACGCATTTGCGTGCCCGGAACTGCACCATCCAAATAAGCCGACAACAACGATAGGGCCTGGGCGCACTTCATGGCGTCACCTCAATCTGCCTGCCGTTCGAAGAAACCCGGGGACGTACAGCCCCTCTGGAGCGGTGTTCCTGCGGAGGCATTAATCCAAGTTCTGGACCTACCTCTCTTATGTAACTTACGAGACGCTGCTTCAGCGCTTCTCTGCCGCGCGTCAACCGCGATTTGACCGTTCCTAAAGACACTTGCGTAATTTCTGCTATCTCTTCGTACGACATCTCTTCAATGTCCCGCAAGATAACCGTAGTGCGATAAGGCTCAGACACCTTGCGCAATTCCTCTTCGACCCGCGCCCGCACTTCTTCATGCGCCACGCTGTCGAAAGGCGATTCTCGCCTGTCGATCAACAACAACTCGATCGCGGGGACGGCTTCGAATGCACACTCATTACTTTCCATCGAAGTCTCTTGCGACTTGTGACGGAACCACCAGCGGCGCCGATTCGATGCCTCGTGAACAGCGATGCGGTAAATCCAAGT
Organism: Acidobacteriaceae bacterium; assembly: GCA_025462785.1. Taxonomy (GTDB): domain Bacteria; phylum Acidobacteriota; class Terriglobia; order Terriglobales; family Acidobacteriaceae; genus JAOAPG01. The sequence goes on along the minus strand of JAOAPG010000279.1, from coordinate 2,675 downwards.
CTTCAGACTGGATTCGCCGTGGAAATGCTTCATCCCGCGAAACACCTTCAGGAACACCTCCTGAGTAGTATCGGCAGCATCCGCAGGGTCGCTGACCATGCGATAGATGAGGCTGTAGATCGGCTGATGAAACTCACCGATGAGCCAGGCGTAAGCTTCCTCAGATCCCGCCTTCAGTTCGGTTACGATGCTTGCTTCCTGGGCCCGAATTCCTAATCCGCTAGTTAGATCACCCAAACTGGTCGCTCCCGCCATAGTTGTCATGGCGCAACCTCCATTATAGGTTCTTTTCTGGTAAGGAATGTAGCCCAAAAATAGCGACTGACTTCAGCTTGGACCAAAAGCGGATTGGCAAGCCGGGTCACAACTCCATAGACTCCGGAGGCTCGTCTAGAGTTCCCGGATAGAACGGATTGTTTTCAGAGACTTAGGAGCCGGGAATCGACAAAGGCAACTCGAGCGAGTGCCAATTAAGCGAAATCCCTCCTGCTGACCCATAACTAGGGCTTCGTGGTGGTATTTGAATTTGCCGGTGCCGGCGTCCCGTTCGTCGTCGTTGTGCTCGGCTTCTTGGCTGCCGCCTTCTTCTTTGGCGTCGTTTTCTTCGCAGGCTCCGTGTCGTCGACGACTACTTTCTTCGGAGGAGCTGCATTGGCAGCGGCTTGCATGTTATGAACCTCTGTACGAAGCTGCCCGAGCTCTCCTTCTTTCGCGCTAGCGAGAGTTTCGACGCGATCAGCGAAAGATCTACGGGTTCGCTCGACGTTGTCGAAATCATTGCTAAGCGATTGAAAATCGTCTTTGCTTCCGAATGCTCCGGCCGATTCGACAACGGAACCAAATACGTCATACAGCGCATCGAGATTGCGATAGAGTTTGAAACTAAGTGCCAAATTTTCTGGCGAATTGCGCAACTGCCCGATGACGTCCGGCAACGCCGTCTGTAAGTTGCGCTGGATCGATTCGACATTCGCCTGGGTCTGCCGTTTCGTATTTGAATCTGTCTTCCATCTCTCGATCCGCATCTTGGCCAGATCGAGCTGTGTTGACTGCGATGTCTGCTCCAGCTGCGATAACAATTGATTCAACTGGTTGGCCGACGAATACGATACCGGCGCCGAAGGCTGACTCGGATTAACCTGCGCAAGAGCGGCCGCGAACAAAAGCGGTAGAAGGGCGAAACAGAGTACAACCTGGGATCGGTTCAAGTTCATAGTTGGGCTCGCGAAACATACTATTGTCGGTAGTTTCAGGATACTAATGATGGCGGTTTTCGCCAACTATGCTTCAAGGGTCGCCATCTTCGCAGAAGGAAAGTTATACTTGTGTTCCCCCGCAGAGTTCCTGTACGCTCTTTTACTCAATCGAAGATAAATCGTTTCAATAGACTGTTTCCTACTATTTATAAACACAATACTGTAGACGGGATGCCGAATGCCACGTTTTAATGTGACTATCGCTGGCGAGTTGAACATGGATCTTATCCTTTATGGACTGCCAGCCGAACTTCCGCCGGAACGAGAGTTGCTGGCCGATCGCATGATGCTCACGCTTGGCGGTTCGTCCGCAATTGTTGCACATAATCTCGCCGCACTAGGAAGCCGAGTAGGATACCAGTCGCGTATCGGGGACGATCAGCTGGGACGGCTGGCGCTGGAACGCCTCTCGGAAATCGGGGTCGACGTCTCTTATGTGCGACAGGTGTCCAGCCCAATCAAGAGTGGCCTAAGCATCATTTTGCAACGAGAAGGCTGGCGCAACATACTCACTTATCCTGGCACGATTGCTGAACTGACATTGACGGACCTTGACTTCGACTATCTGGCAGATTCGCACCACTTTCATCTCTGTTCTTTTTATTTACAAACCGCCCTTCAGCCACACGTTGCGGGAATATTTGAGCGCCTCAAAGACAAGGGTCTCACAACTTCTCTCGACACCAATGATGATCCCGCAGACCAGTGGGATGGTGGTCTCCGTGAAGTGCTGCCCCATCTGGACGTCTTCTTCCCTAACGCACGCGAAGCGCGGCGGATCGCAGGAACGGACGATTTGGAAGTCGCCATCAAAACCCTTGCCGAGACTGTTCCTATTGTTGTCGTGAAACTCGGCCAGGAAGGGGCCATGGCGCAATGCGGAAAAGAACGGTTCTTCAGTCCAGCGTTTAAAGTCAATGCGGTGGATGCCGTGGGAGCGGGAGACAGTTTTGATGCCGGATTCTTGCACGAATTCGTGAGAGGTGCAGATCTTACGACCTGTCTAAACGCAGGAAATCGCGCGGGCGCGCTCTCAGCCACTCGGGCTGGAGGAACTGAGGCCTTCCGAGAAAACGAACACCGACAAGATTTCTTGCGCAAACACGATGTAGCACTGGCGCAAAAATAAGTTTCCCGCAATACACGCCCTGCTGACTCCCCGGAACCGGGTACAATGCCCGATTCCAACAATATGACACGGAGGATCTATGCGCCCCGTATTCCTTACGCTGCTTTGCCTCGGACTGAGTTTGAGTACGCAATTCTCGTCAGCGCAAGCAAATAACAGCGCGGAACAACGAACTAGTCGATATATGGATTCGGTGCGACACCAGCCTCCGGTATTGCTTGCTTTTTTGCGAGACATGCCCAAGGGTGGTGACCTTCACAATCATCTGTCAGGCGCGATTTACGCGGAAA
>JAOAPG010000280.1 GCA_025462785.1 Acidobacteriaceae bacterium | reverse complement strand
GCGGCGTGACAGACGGTTCGGCCGATTTGTTACCCGTTTGCTTTTGCCACTAAGACAATCGCGAAACAATAAAACACAAACATGAGAGCGAGATAAAGCTTGGCGCGAGTTCCTGCGCCTTCGAATTCCTTCCACGCCAGTACTCCCCACAACGCCGCCACCATGGGCGCGGACTGGCCGATTGCATAAGAAATAGGTACTCCCGTGAAGTTTGCGGCGACAAGATTAAAGACCATCCCTGTTCCCCAGATTACGCCGCCGAGCAACCCGAGCATGTGTCCGGAAATCGGACCTTTGAAGAATCCGCTGAAACTCACCGGCTCTCCAACTAATGGATGCTTCATAAAGTAAACGTTCCAAATGAAGCAGGAGAGCAGCGCACCCAGCGTCAAGAATACAGCGATGCTGTACGGCGCAAGGGTGTTCCCCTTTGTCATGGCATGTGCCACGAATGGCGCCCAAAGCCCCATCAATACGCCTGAAACGATACAGGTGATAATGCTTTTCTTCGATACGGAACGACCTGCCTTGGCGAGGCTTCCGTACGCTTTACCATCCATGATCACGGCGATCAGCGCGAAGACGACTCCGGCCGCGAGTAATCCACCATTGCCTTTCGGTTGCAGAATGTAACTGGAAATCACGCCGACTACGAGCGCGATTCCGATTGAGACTGGAAACGCTATCGCCAAGCCTGCCATGTCAATTGCCGCCACCAGTAACAGGTTCGCGAGATTGAAGATTGCTCCGCCGATCATCGTCGAGACGATGTTTGACGTGTCCGCAGAATGCACATTGTTTAGGAAGCTGTTCGGGTCATTCGACGTGCTTCCCATAGTAAACGCGAGAATCAGCGAGATCAGAAAGATGCCGATCGCGTAGTCCCAATAGAAAAGTTCGAAGCGATAGCCCTTGACGCCCTTATAAGTGTTGGCCCACGAACCCCAGCAGATGGCGCTGGTTATCATCATGATCAATGCGATGCCAAGACTATGCGGTGTGAACATTCTTTCTCCTTAACAGCTCCGAACATCATCCGTCCTGCGTGACCGACTGTTCGGAAAACTTCTTTTCGTGAAGAAATTTCTATTTGAATTACTAGCCACGAATTCTGGAAACAAAAAGTTGTAAGAAGCGATCGGCATCCACGTCTACACAGACATTTGTATTCGGCTTCACTGGATTAACGCCCTCGATTACGTAACGATCTCCGTGGAGAACGTTGTGCTCTACGCCTCCGTGTCGATTGCCGACTGTCTCCCCGCGGGTGAAGTCGCCTCTGGTTTCGACATCGACGTGCATGGCTTGGGTTTTGACGAGCGTCGGATCAATTGCTATTGCAACTGCGGACGGATCATACATCGAAGCCCCAGACGATCCGAACTGCTCCGAGCGTTCCAGCATGTATTTGGCAACAGCATGAGTGAAATCATTCATGGGACCGTGAGTTTGTCCCAGCTGATCAAGGTATTTGCGCGTGAAGAGCGCCTTGTCGCCGACTTCCAGGCCGGACATGGTCAAGGGCCATCCCGCTTGAAAAACAATTTGCGCAGCCTCGGGATCGTTATAGATGTTCGCCTCAGCGGAAGCGTTGACGTTGCCGCCACTAATCGAACCTCCCATGATGATGACTTCTTTCACCAGCGGAACAATGGAGGGATCTTTCTCGACAGCAAACGCGATGTTAGTCAGTGGGCCGACGGGAACGAGCGTGATCTCGTGCGGCGATGCGTGCACAAGTTGGATAATCAGATCGGGGCCAAACCGAGAGTCTACCTTGCATTTGCTCGGAGGTATCTCAACGTCCCCTAACCCGTTTTTTCCATGCCAGAACTCGGCAGTGATCAATTTCTGAAAAAGCGGATGCTGTGCCCCGGCAGCGACCGGGATGTCACACCGGTTTGCCAGCGAGACCATGCGGAGCGCGTTTTCCAGCCCCATCTCTGCCGTAACGTTTCCGGGAACGACAGTGATGGCGCGGACGTCCAACTCGGGCGAATTCAGCGCCAGCATCAGGGCTAGAGCGTCATCGGTACCTGGGTCGGTATCGAAAATAATTTTCTTAGCCGCGGACGCAGGTAGCGCAAATGCCAGCAGCAGCAGAGAAATCAGGAAAAGGAAAAAAGTTGGATGTGAAAAACGCACGGGGCCCGGGGTAACAACGAAGTTATTTTTCATTTCTTCGCGGAAAAGATTCGGCGATGTAGCCTAGCGTTGAGATTTGTCACTGTCAAGGCCAAAGTGCAATGCCGCTTTGGCATTGAGCAAATTTGAAATGGCAAATCATGTCGGCCTGCAGAGGAGATTTTCTTTTTGAAATTCTGCCGTACAATGGCTTCGCCGATTTCACTCTTCGCTGGGCACGTAATAACCAGCTATCGAAGGTGTGAATCTTAGGTGCGGCACGGAACATCCAAGAGGCGATGGAAAGTAGCAGACATCACGCTGTCGTTAATGGCGCCAGTAAGTCCTCGACTGGAATAGTGCCGGAATCCGGGCCTCCATTGGCAACGCTGGGTGGACGCACGCTTCTGTCGAACCGAGGCATACCGCTCAATCTGGATTGGGTAGCTAATGTCCGAGTGAATACCAGCGCGGTCGAGCGCCGGGCGCAAAGTCATACCGCTCGTCGTAGCGTGAAAAAAGAGTGGCAAGCGGCGTGGCTACTACGTGCGATTACTTGCATGGATCTCACGACTCTTTCGGGAGATGACACGGATGAGCGCGTCCGGCGGCTGTGCGCCAAGGCCAAACAACCACTAGAACACGACCTTGTAAAACGTCTGGCGATCGAAGATCTCGAGATGCAAGTCGCTGCGGTCTGCGTATATCACAGGTTTGTGGAAACAGCGCGCAGAGCTCTTGAAGGCACCAGCATAAACGTTGCAGCGGTGTCCACGGGATTCCCGGCGGGACTTTCTCCGCTATCCGAGCGCGTGGCGGAAATTCGCCGCTCGGTCGAGGCTGGGGCGCAAGAAATTGATGTTGTCATCACGCGTGCCCATGTTTTCGGAGGTCACTGGCAAGAGCTCTACGACGAAGTCGCTGCTTTCAAACAGGCCAGCGGTCCGGCACACATGAAGGTGATTTTGGGTACGGGCGATCTGCTGACCCTTCGCAATGTAGCTCGAGCCAGCTGGGTTGCCATGATGGCCGGAGCCGATTTCATCAAGACCTCTACTGGCAAAGAGCCGACGAATGCCACCCTACCAGTTGGATTTGTGATGGTTCGCGCTATACGCGAGTACGCGCAAGAAACTGGGATGGCAGTCGGCTTCAAACCTGCAGGAGGCATTCGTACTGCCAAGCAATCGAGCGAGTGGCTGGCCATGATGAAAGAGGAACTTGGGCTGCCCTGGATGAAAGCGGATCTCTTCCGCTTCGGCGCAAGCGGATTGTTAAATGATATCGAGCGGCAATTAGAGCATCATGCGACGGGACGCTACTCGGCGGATTACCGCCATCCCGTCGCGTAGTTACGCAATGGGAAAATCGGCCTTTTTACTTTCGTTGAGATCCAACCGAGGTGCTCAATGCAGCCTGTTAGCGATCTGTGGGCATCACCAGACGAGAGGACTGGCACAACGCTCTCAACCGTTATTGGGAGATTCCCTCAGTCCGCAAGAATATCAAAGTTGAAAAACGTATGGACAAGCTAGACTCACAATCGATCAAGAAGCTTGCTCCCCGTGAATGGTATAGCTTTCTTAAAGATGAGTATTTTCCTTGGAAATACACTGCCCCGAATAGGCTCGCATCAACGACAAAATCTCTTAAGAAGTATGACGAGACGAACAGCCTCAATGATCTCTCCTATATCAAGCAGAGGATATTCGACTTCGACGCAATTGACATTCAACGAGGACTGAGCATTGCAGAGTCGATAAAGGGCTTGGGATGGGCAGGCGCATCGGGCCTCTTGGCGGTGTTATTTCCAAAATGGTTTGGAACCGCTGACCAATTCGTCGTCAAGACGCTCCTCAACGTTGAGTCACTGCCAGAAAAGCAGAGATTACAGCAAGTCAACCCCAAAGGCTTGAAGAAACAAGATGCCGTCTTGCTGGTAGACATTATGCGGCGGAAAGCAAATGAGCTGAACGATTCATTGGGCACCGACGAATGGACTCCGCGCGAGATCGATATGATTCTCTGGGCCTTGCGGAGCAATGTATCGTGTTCGCCATGTTGTAATTAAATGTTAGTGTTTGGTGGAGATCGAAAATACTCTCTATGAACATTGCTGAAAAATTTGTTTCCATGGAGTATGGCCCCGCGCCGGAAGACGCAAAAGAAGCACTCACTTGGCTGGATCTCCATGAGCGGCGGTTCGGTCACTTCGTAAATGGAAAGTGGCTGGAGCCATCCGCCGGAGAATATTTCGATACCGCTGATCCTTCAACGGGCGAGAAGCTGGCCAGCATCGCGCAAGGGTCGGCAGCCGATGTTGATGCCGCCGTCAAAGCCGCTCGCTCTGCGTTTCCGAAGTGGCAGTCTCTTACTCCTCATACACGGGCCCGTTATCTGTACGCACTGGCAAGACAAGTGCAGAAACATTCGCGCCGACTTGCTGTCCTTGAGACGATGGATAACGGCAAGCCGATTCGCGAAAGCCGGGACATCGACGTTCCGCTGGTTGCGCGGCACTTTTATCATCATGCGGGTTGGGCACAACTCTTGCAGCAGGAGTTTTCGGACTACACAGCTTGCGGCGTAGTGGGACAAATCATTCCCTGGAATTTTCCTCTGCTCATGCTCGCCTGGAAGATTGCGCCTGCACTCGCGACGGGAAATACGGTCGTGTTGAAACCTGCCGAGTTCACGCCATTGACTGCTCTTGCGTTTGCAGAAATTTGTCACGAGATAGGACTGCCCGCCGGAGTAATGAACATTGTCACCGGCGATGGTTCCACGGGCGAGGCGCTGGTCAAGCATCCAGATGTCGACAAGATCGCGTTCACAGGTTCTACTGAAGTAGGGCGCGCGATCCGAAAAGCTACCGCGCAAAGTCACAAACGGCTTTCTCTGGAGCTGGGCGGCAAGTCTCCATTCATTATTTTTGAGGATGCCGATCTCGATAGCGCTGTCGAAGGTCTGGTGGACGGGATATGGTTCAATCAAGGACAGGTCTGCTGCGCCGGTTCCCGGCTGCTTATGCAGGAGAGCATTGCCGAACCGCTGCTCGCCAAAATACGCGATCGAATGAGCACTCTTCGCGCGGGACCTTCGCTCGACAAAGCAATCGATATCGGCGCCATTGTTGACCGGGTCCAGCTCGACCGTATTCAGCGACTGGTGGATCAAGGGATAACTGAAGGTGCGACTTGTTGGCAGCCTGAAATTGAAATGCCGTCGCGCGGACTTTATTTTCCGCCGACGTTGCTGAGTAATGTCCATCCTACTTCAGTCGTCGCCCAGCAGGAGATTTTTGGCCCCGTGCTCGCGGCGATGACTTTTCGCACTCCGAGTGAAGCGGTTGAATTGGCAAACAACACCGTGTACGGACTCGCGGCGTGCGTTTGGAGCGAAAGCATTAATGTTGCATTGCATGTAGCGGCGCAGATCAAAGCCGGGGTGGTGTGGGTTAATTGCACGAATTTGTTCGACGCATCCTGTGGATTTGGTGGCTATCGCGAAAGCGGATATGGCCGTGAAGGCGGCAAGGAGGGCTTGCTCGAATATCTGGAGCCGGTGTGGTTTAAGAATGCGCCTGCTCTGCCTGACCTTAAGCCCGCTTTGGCTGAGAAATCTGATGGGGGAAAACAGCTTGCTACTTCCGCCGTCGATCCGCTCGGCATCGATCGCACAGTAAAACTCTATATCGGAGGCAAGCAAGCCAGACCGGATTCAGGCTATAGCGTGGAAGTTCGCGGACAGAATGGCCAGTTGCTCGGAGAAGCACCTCTCGGCAATCGGAAAGATATTCGCAATGCGGTCGAAGCCGCACGCAAAGCCGCTGGCTGGGCCAAGAGTTCGGCACATAATCGCGCCCAGGTCCTTTACTACATGGCGGAAAATCTCTCGCTACGCCAGGACGAGATTGCCCATAGATTAGCGAGCGCAGTGGGAGACAAGCAAGCTGCAACCGAAGTCAGTACCGGTATCGAGCGCATCTTTTCCTATGCTGCCTGGACGGATAAATTTGACGGGGCAGTGCACAATCCGCCATTCCGGAATGTCACCCTTGCGATGAATGAGCCGATTGGGACTGTAGGCATTGTGTGTCCGCCGGAAGTGCCTTTGCTGGGATTCCTGTCGCTGGTTATGCCGGTCATTGCGATGGGCAACACGGCCATCGTTGTTCCTTCGGAGACGTATCCGCTCATCACCGGCGATCTGTACCAACTTTTTGACACCAGCGATCTGCCCGGCGGTGTGGTTAACATTGTCTCTGGACAATCATCCCAACTTCTTAAAACTCTTGCGGAACACGATGATGTGGACGCCA
>JAOAPG010000260.1 GCA_025462785.1 Acidobacteriaceae bacterium | reverse complement strand
TGAGAGTGATCTCGAAAGCAGGGCATTACTCCCCGTGGGAGAGACCGGAAGAGGTTGGGAAGCTGTTAAGACAGTTCTTCGATTTGGCGCACGGAGGGTGAGTGTTCGTTGCCAGATCCTTTCACGTCTGATCGTCCATTTCGCCCATGAAAGAGAACAGCAGATTCCTCGGCGGAGAAGCGCCCGCCTCGGAATGACAAAGTTTGAGGTGTTGGTAGGGATAACTAGTGCTAGGCCTTACACGCAGTCTGAGGAAAGGTTCCCAGCCTTGAGTAAGGCTCATCGACGAACTCTTGCGCCTGCCTTTTCTCTATGCTTTGTCATTCCGAACCTGCTTCAGCAGGAGAGGAATCTGCTGTGCTCTTTCCTTCGGCTTGCCCCAAACCGTCGACGTATCCTTCCACATGAAAGAGAACAGCAGATTCCTCGGCGGAGAAGCACCGCCTCGGAATGACAAACTTTAAGAGTGTTGGGTAGGGATAAGTAGTGCTACACGTCACATGCAGTCGCAGGAAAAATTGCAGCGCTAAAGTAGGGCTCACCGATGAAACACTAACTCTAGTCCTTTGTCATTCCGAACCTGCTTCGGCAGGAGAGGAATCTGCTGTTCTCTCGCCCTCGCCTGCCCCAATCCTTCGCCAGATCCTTCCCACGCTTTGGCATACTTAATTTAGACACGTGTAATATTTAAAGCTCATGAATAATGACTCAACTATTGTCATTCGGCCCGCGCTGGGCCTAGAAGGTTCGGTTCGTCTGCCCGGCGACAAATCCATTTCTCATCGCTATGCCATGCTTGGCGCGATAGCGCAGGGCACCACCAAGCTGGAAAACTTCTCAACCGGGGCGGATTGCGCCAGCACCTTGGGCTGCGTCAGGACCCTTGGTGCCCAATGGGAGCGGAAGGACGGCTCTGTTGTGATTCAAGGACGCGGGCCAGCCTTGCAGGCTCCAAAGTCCCCGCTCGACTGCGGCAACTCCGGTTCGACTATGCGCATGTTAAGCGGAATCCTGGCTGGCCAGGAATTCCAGAGTGAGTTGATCGGAGATGAGTCGCTTTCAAGACGTCCTATGGCGAGGATTATCACGCCTCTATCAGACATGGGTGCGAAGATCAAATCGCAGGACGGGGGGCGCCCGCCACTTCACATCAACGGTGGGCGGCTCAAGGCCATTGACTACACGATGCCGGTCGCCAGTGCGCAGGTTAAAACCTCGTTGCTTTTCGCGGGATTGTATGCAGGAGGAGAGACACGGGTTACAGAATCCGTCCGCACCCGAGATCACGGAGAGGTGGCGCTGCGAGCTTTCGGGGCTGAGCTCAAACATGAAGGCAATACAGTTGAGATCGCGGGCGGACAGGAACTGCATGGCATCGAAGCGACCATTCCCGGGGACCTTTCCAGTGCGGCGTTTTTTCTTTGTGCGGCAGCATTGTTTCCCGGTTCGCAGTTGAGCATACCTGGTTTGTTGATGAATCCTACTCGCGCGCGACTTCTCGATCTGCTGATATCGCTGGGAGTGGGGATCAGCGTTACGCAACTGGAAGAAACAAATGGAGAACTGATAGGGACGGTTCAGGTTGAGGGACGGAAGTTGAGGTCGCTGACGGTCTCTGGTGCGGATACTGCGGCCGTGATCGACGAAATTCCGGTGCTGGCAGCCATAGCTCCGTTTTCATCGGAGGGGATCGAAATTCGCGATGCTCGAGAATTGCGTGTCAAGGAATCTGATCGCATTGCTGCAGTGGCGACGAATTTGAGGGCGATGGGCGCGGAAGTAGAAGAACGCGAAGACGGCCTAAACATTCCCGGCAATCAGAGGCTGCATGGAGCAGAGCTGGATTCCTTCGGCGACCATCGCATAGCGATGGCATTCGCCGTTGCCGCCCTCCGCGCGGACGGGCATACCAAAATTAGCAAATCTGATGCAGCGGTTATTTCATATCCGGCCTTCTATGAAGCGCTCGAGAGTTTGCTACAACGCTGACACAGTATTCGGAACTCAACTAAGCTTCGCTCTGGCCGACTTCACTTCTGCTCGTTCTGATGCAAACTCTGAATGTCCTCATTTGTGTAAGTTTTAGTCGAATGAGCGCGGGGTGGCGAATTTGCGGCGAGCTCTGCCACTCCGTAGTCGCTCTGGAATGTGGCCGCGCCTAGCTCAAGCGATGTTGTCTGAAACTCTTTTATGGTAGTGCCTACTTCCTGAGTGCGAGAGAACGTTGCGATTCCCGGGACCGGGAGCGGAGCGAATACTGGATACGAAGAGGGCGTTTCAATAACTAGCGTTGAGGCCGTGGCTCCGGCTATGTTTCCATATGTCGCGTTCGAGGCACCTACCTCAAGCGGCGGAGGAGCGAATTCGACGATCGGCGTAGTGACCAGCGGGACAAACGGCAATGCGTACACTCCTGGAGGTGCAACCCAGGTGCTGGCGTATCCACGTTCGATCGTTGCTTGCCCGTATACTTGGGCGATCACGAACGCTGGAGTAGAGAGAGCTGCGCAAAGAATTGCAACGTAGCGCATGGAAACCTCCATTAATCCAAAGTCTGAGATTCGGCCAGCAGATGGATAGATGCTCGGAAACCAGGTTTGGGTAGCAGGCTTCGGGCTTTAGGCATCAGGCTTCAGGTTTCCGAATTCAGTATGGCCGGAAACTCAAGGTGGTGTGAGTCAAGCAGAGCTGCGTGTTTGGTCTTGACGTTTGTTTCCAAAAGCCCAACGCCTAAAGCCTGACGCCTGTCTTTTCAGCTTCCCACATACCTCGCGTACAAACTTCTCGCAATTGCGGTGTCGGTCGTTCCTTTAATGATTGCCCGTCCGTCGGGGAACAACGTCATCTCGTATGGCTCGCGCCAGAATTTCAGGACGAAGTCGTTCTTTCGGACGATCCCGTGAGGTGTTAATCGATCGCTCATCTCAGCCAGATCGACTGGACGATGGAGTTCGTGAATCTGCACTGAATTTCTTCCACAAAGGGTGATGTGGGGTCGCCCTTCGCCTGCCAGATGTACGAACTCTTTTTCGCCGCACGCGCGGCATTCGGGGTGGGGTTTTGCGGCAGAAATTTCTCCGCGATCGTTCGTCCAGACATCAAACGAAAGCAGAGTGCGGCGTACTTTATCTTCAGCTCCGATCAAGATCTTAATAGCTTCGGTAGAGGAGATTGAAGCCATCAGATTGACTGCGGAGTTCAAAATACCAGATGTCTCGCAAGTCTCAATGGTTCCCCGCGGCGAGTCCGGAAAAATACAGGCGAGGCATGCAGTTTCGCTTGGCAGAAAATTCAGCGTTACTCCATAGCTTCCGACTGCAGCCGTATAAATCCATGGGATCGAGTTCTTCACTGCGTAATCGTTCAGCAAATAGCGAGTCTCAAAGTTATCGGTTCCGTCGAGAATCACCTGCATTCCTTCCAGAAGCGCTTCGATGTTTGCGGGAACTAGATCCGAGACCTTGGGCTCGACAACTATCTGTGAGTTGAAGGCCGCGATCTTCTTACTAGCGGCAATGGCCTTCGGCAATGATTCCGCCGCATCGGCCTCGTCAAACAACGACTGCCGCTGAAGATTGCTGGGTTCGACATAGTCGCGGTCGATAATGCGGATCGTTCCTAACCCCGCCCTGGCGAGAAGCGATGCGATTGCCGACCCCGTGGCACCGCAGCCTACAATTGCTACACGAGACTTGGCCAGCTTGCGCTGACCCTGTGGTCCGATCGGACGGAAGAGAATTTGCCTCGAATATCTGTCGTCGAGTTCCAAAGAGGTCACCAGCTTTTCACCTACAAACCGCTATTATAGAGTGCGCCCGGATACTCGAAAGCCGAATGCAACAATGCTGAATATGTGGTCATCGAACCAATCAAAGGCCTACGTCTGTATAGAGGAGATCGATTGGGTTTAATGCGAGTGCTGCTTTCGATCGTCGCCACGATCCTGCTCGCGAACACGTTTGATGTAATAGCTTTCGCGCGCGGCTCTCACGGCGAACTGATTCCCGCAACTCAGCAACAAATAAGCTCGGAGTCCCCGGCTTTCGACAGAGAATCTGCGTATCAGGGGCTCATCGTTAAAGAGATCAATGTCGCTGACGCGGGCACGGAAAAGGACCAAGTACTTCTGAAGGACTTAATCCCACAAAGAGTGGGCGGACCATTCGATCGTGAACATCTTCGACAGAGCATTCAGGCGTTGTACGGTACTGGGCGTTTTGCCGATATTCGAGCCGAAGGAGAGCGAACTCCGGACGGTGGAGTGGTGATTTCTTTCGTTACGATTCCCAATTATTTTATAGGGGAAGTAACCGTGGACGGCACGCCGCCTCGTCCAACAGCGACTCAAGTTACCAACACCTCTAAATTACAACTCGGCGAGCTTTTCACGCAGCAGAGACTCGATCGCGCTCTGGCGAATATCAAACAGTTGATGGAAGAAAACGGCTACTACCGCTCGACTGTGAGTGTGGAGGAAGAGAAATATCCTGTGACGCAACAAATTGGAATTAAGTTCCATATGCATCCGGGTCCACAGGCACAAATCGGAAAGGTGACCGTAACCGGCAATCCGATGTATTCCGAGGGGCAGATCCAAGATATAGCAGGATTACATCCTGCGGACCCAGTTACTGCGAAACGCGTGACCACTGCGCTGGATCACCTGCGCAAGAAATATCAAAAACGTAACCATTGGTTGGCGCAGGTCACGCTTTCGGGGCGGTCCTACCGGCCAGAGGTGAACGCAGTGGACTACACCCTCCAGGTCGATCCCGGACCCACGGTTGACATTATTGTGGAAGGTTTTCACCTGAAGCGCAGCGTGTTGAAGCAAAACGTCCCGGTTTATGAGGAAGACGCGCTCGATGATGATCTGCTAAACGAAGGCCGGCGGAATCTCCTCAACTATCTTCAGAGCCGCGGGTATTTTGAGGCTCAAGTCTCTCTCAAAAGGCACTCTGATCCAGGGAAGAATCTTCTGCAAGTGATCTACGATGTCAATGCGGGTGCTCGGCACAAGCTCGTGAGGCTCGAAATTACAGGGAACAAATATTTTCGGGATGAATTACTGCGCGCTCGAATGCAGGTCCAGCCAGCCGACCGGTTTTTATCTTTGGGAAAATACAGCCAGGGATTGCTGAACTCCGATGTGCGGGGGATTGAGAATCTTTACCAGGCCAATGGGTTCGAGCAAGTCAAGGTTACTACCGAGGTCGAAGACAATTTCCGCGGTAAGAAGAACGATCTTGCGGTGACTCTAAAGGTAGACGAGGGGCCGCAGACACTGGTGGGCGATTTCCACGTTGTCGGGAATAAAGCATTTTCTGAAGAGAAACTTGCTCCCTATATGAACACCGCTAAAAGCCAGCTCTTTTCAGAGTTCAACATTTCGCAGGATCGGGAATCAATCCTGAATTATTACTTCAATAGGGGGTTTCCAAACGCCACATTTGAGGCGTCCGCAAAACCAATTGTGGATGAACCTAATCGAATGGACGTGACTTTCACGATTCACGAAGGTAAGCAAGTCTTCGTCGACAATGTGCTGGTCTCGGGTCTTAACTTTACCCGTCCCTTGGCAGTGCAGCGCGAGTTGCAAATGAAAGCCGGAGATCCACTAAGCCAAGTAGACATGTTGAAGACCCAGCAACAACTTTATGATCTAGGTATTTTCAGCCAAGTGGATACAGCTGTGCAGAATCCGGCAGGCATTGAGCCCGCTAAGAATGTATTGGTGCAAGTGCAGGAAGCCAAGAGGTACACGTTTAACTACGGAGGCGGGTTCGAATTTCAGACGGGACAGCCACAAGTGGGTGGTGGGGGCTCGCCACAAGGCACCACTGGCATCAGCCCTTTGGTATCGCTACAAATAACACGATTGAATTTTCGAGGACGCGATCACACCATCACGTTTGATTCGCGGGTAGGCAGTCTGCAGCAACGTGGGCTCATCAGTTATGAGGCGCCGCGCTGGTTTAACAGCCCGGCTTGGAAATTGTCGCTCACAGCTCTTTACGACAATTCAGTGGATGTAACCACTTTTACCTCACAACGTCTTGAAGGAATTTTCCAGGCTGCGCAAATCATAAGCAAAGCCAGCAGCATGGATTATCGCTTTACCTATCGACGGGTAAAGGCCAGCAATATAGCGATCAGCACTGACTTGATTCCTATTCTCTCCCTTCCCGTGCGGGTCGGTGGCCCTGGCTTCGCTTACATCCGCAACACGCGCGACAATGATCTTGAAACTACCAAGGGTACTTACAACACAATCGATGCTAGTGTGGCCTCGAGCGACTTCGGCTCGCAAGCTGATTTTAGCCGTATCCTTGTGCAAAATTCGACCTACTATGCTTTCGGCAAGAATCGTCCAACTGAGAAAAAGTTCGTTCTGGCTCGTTCCGTGCGCATCGGCGTAGAAAACCTATTCGGAAACACTATTATTCCCGAGCCGGGGGGGACATGCCCGAGCACCGGTCCCATAAACTGCCTTCCTCTGGCGGAACGTTTCTTTTCAGGTGGCGGCAACTCAGACCGGGGATTCGGGTTAAATCAGGCTGGTCCCCGCGATCCACTCACCGGCTTTCCACTTGGTGGGAGCGCGTTATTTTTGAATAATGTGGAACTACGGTTTCCTCCAGCTACGCTGCCGTTCGTTCAGAACAACATGAGCTTCGCTATTTTTCATGACGCTGGAAATGTATTCACTGACGGCACGGACATGTACCATAGTCTCTTGCGCTGGCACCAGGATGTCAGGACCTGCGAGCAAGCGTCGACGGCGCTGCACTGCAGCTATAACTATATTTCTCATGCAGTTGGACTTGGTGTACGTTACAAGACGCCTGTTGGGCCGATCCGATTCGATTTCGGATACAACCTGAATCCGCCGGTGTATCCGAATTTCCAGAATTCGGTTTTTGAAGGAACGAAACAATTAACCCATTTCAACGTTTACTTCAGTATCGGGCAGAGCTTTTGAATGAGTAAAAGGGTCGTATTTTCGCTTCTGGCGGGGTTGTTGTTTTTCGCCCAAGGCTCCCCAGCCTCGGCTGCGGAGATCCTTGACCGCATCGTGGCGGTTGTTAACGGCCATATTATCCTGCAAAGTGATTGGGACGACGGCGTGCGATTCGACGCTTTTGCCGCGGGGAAATCGCTAAAGCAGCTCACCGCGGAGGACCGTAAAACCAGTTTGGATCGACTGGTGGATCAGGAGCTGTTTCGCGAGCAGATGAATTCTGCTGAGTTTCAACACGCGACTAGCGACGAAGTGCAAGTGCGAATTAATGAGATCCGAAAGCAATCTTCAAACGATTCAGAGCCGGCCTGGCAAGTTGCACTGACTCGTTATGGTCTTACCGAAGATGAACTCAGAAAACGAGTTGCTACAGAAATCGATGTCATGCGATTGATTGACGCTCACCTGCGTCCTTCCATCGACATCGACCCGAAGACCATTGAAAGTTATTACAACCAAGAGCTGCTACCCCAATTACGACGATCTGGAGCTAAGGAAGTTCCGCTGGCTGAGGTTACTCCGAAGATTAAGGAGCTACTCACGCAAAAGAAAATGGATCAGATGTTGGTCGCATGGTTACAGAATCTACGCTCTGGAAGTCAAATTCGGACTGGGTCTTCATTGTCGCTTGAGGGCCAGACGCAATGACAGAATCCGGCGCGAAGCCGCGTCGGCGAAAGATTTGGAAGTACCTGCTGGCGCTAGCCGGTATCGGAGCATTGCTTCTTGTCGGATTATGCTGGTATGCCACGACCGATGCTTTCCAGCAGATGGTGCGCGGTCGGCTCCTCAGCGAATTGGAACAAGTCACGGGTGGCCGGGTCGAGCTTGGTAGGATTCATACCGTTCCATTTCATTTCCAAGTAGAAGTTCGTGATCTTACAATTCATGGCCGGGAAGGGGCAAACGAAATCCCTTACGCTCATGTGGACCGGCTCGTTGCTCAAGTTAAGCTCATTTCTGCTTTGGGCGCAGAATTTGGATTCCGGTCCATTCTCCTCGACCATCCTATAATCCATGTTGTCTTTTACCCGGATGGAAGCACAAACCAGCCAGCCTTGAAGCTGAAGCCAGCC
This sequence comes from Acidobacteriaceae bacterium, assembly GCA_025462785.1. Lineage (GTDB taxonomy): Bacteria > Acidobacteriota > Terriglobia > Terriglobales > Acidobacteriaceae > JAOAPG01. Next base: position 1,103 of record JAOAPG010000260.1, on the reverse strand, counting down.
TCCGCGAAAGCATCCGTTCAGCAATTATTCTCTTTTGCGGTGAGCCGGCTGGAAGTTCGGCGTGGCGAGTTGCTCTGGCAAAACGAGCAAATACCCCTTGACTTCGTGGCCAATGATATTTCGGCCGACATGAGCTACTCGCTTTTACATAGCCATTATGTGGTGAATTTGTTGTTAGGCAAGGCTGAGAGCAGAATCGCCAGCTACCGCCCGGTTGGCTGGACTGCGGAAGCCCATTTTTTTCTCAGCCGAAATGCTATCGATGTCAAATCGCTGAAAGTCACCGGCGAACAGCTACGTCTGGAAGCCAGCGGAAGGCTGCAGGATTTTGAACATCCAAAAATCGCGGGCAAATATGACGCGAACATTGATATTGCCCAGCTTTGGGCCATTCTTCGCCGCCGTGAAGTGCATCGGGGAGTGATGCAGGTGAGCGGAAGTGGGTCTTGGTCTGAAGAAGATTTCAAGACGAGTGGCAAATTTCGTTTGAACAATCTTGACTGGCAGGAGGCTTCCATCAATTCGCGCAATTCGGATGTGAGCGCTCAATTTCTCCTCACCGCGCAACAACTCGGCCTTACTCAGATTGAGGCCAAAGCACTCGGAGGCACGGTTGCCGGAGACGCTCAGATTGACCACTGGCGCTCTTCGGCAGCTTCCACAAAACAACAGAAACACAATAAGTTGGAAGAACAGAACGGATCGATTCATCTTCGAATAAAAGATGTGTCGATTGGGGCGCTTCTTCGGGCAGTATCGAACGGTAAACCTTTCTTCACGCGGTTAAACATGGCTGGTTCCACGAATGGCAGTCTGGAATCGCGCTGGAGGGGGTCATACCGTTCCGCAGAAACGGCGATCGCACTAGCCGTGACAGCGCCGCCCCATCCTTTGCAGGACGAGTTGCCCCTCAGCGGGACCACTCACGCCGTTTATCACTCCGGCTCAGGGGAAATTGATATCACTGATTTCGCTGCTAACACACGAGCTACACAAATCCGCGCATCGGGTGTGTTGGGTTCCAGTGCGCCGTTGCATTTGTCGGTGAATACCAGTGATGTCAGAGAGTTGCAGCAAGTCGTGAATGCAGACGGAAACCCTTT
>JAOAPG010000214.1 GCA_025462785.1 Acidobacteriaceae bacterium | reverse complement strand
CCCCGACTCGCTTTCGCTCGCGCGTCCACGCTCTTTTCTTCCTCAGAAAACCACCGACCAGGTGTTCATCCCAGCGCTGTCGTACATCCTTCGGCACGACTGGGCCGCAACGTCACGATTCAGGAGCTTGTGGTGGTCGGCGAAAACGCGGAGGTGGGCGAAAATACCCGCATAGGCGCGGGCTCGGTAATTGCTGCGAATGTAAGCGTTGGGCGCGATTGCGACATCTATCCCAATGTGACTATCTACGCTGACGTGCGAATTGGCGATCGCGTGATTGTCCATGCGGGGGCAGTGCTGGGCAGCGATGGTTTCGGCTATGTGGTCGATAAAAAGACTGGCCGGCGAGAGAAGTTTCCTCAGGTAGGCAGTCTCGAAATCGAGGACGACGTCGAGATCGGCGCGAACACGACGATCGATCGCGGATCGCTGGATGCCACTCGCATCGGACGAGGAACGAAGATCGACAATCTGGTGCACATCGGACACAACTGCAGCATCGGGGAGAACGTCGTAATAGCCGCTCAGACCGGTCTTTCCGGAAGTATTACCATTGAAAAGAACGTGATGCTGGGTGGCCAGGTAGGCATCGGGGAGCATGCCCGCATCGAAGAGGGAGTGATGCTGGGCGGGCAAGGCGGAGTCCTTCCACACAAAGTATTGCGAGGTAAGGGAGTGGCATTTTGGGGCACTCCGGCAAAACCTCTTCGCGAGTACTTGAAGCAGTTGGCAGCATTGGCGCGATTGGCGAGAAAAGAGTAATGCTGATTGTGAGTCTTCCTCGCGAGCAAAGCACTCAACCATGAGTCTCATCGTCATCGGCGGACACTCTCGCAACGTGGGCAAGACGAGTGTTGTTGCGGGACTGATTGCTGCGTTGCCCGAATACAACTGGACCGCCATGAAGATCACGCAGTACGGGCATGGAGTGTGTTCTCTGAATGGCGAGTCCTGCCACTGCGCGACTGACGATCATAGCTGGGCAATTTCCGAGGAGCGAAATCGATCAGGAGAATCCGACACCTCCCGATTCCTCGTGGCGGGTGCAAGGCGCGTTTGGTGGGTACGAACAGAGCAGGGTCGCCTCGCCGAAGCCATGCCAACGGTCCGCCGCAGACTCGCTGATGCGGAGAACGTGATTCTAGAGTCAAACAGTATTCTCAAATTCATCCGTCCGGATCTCTACCTGACCGTCCTCGACCCGGAGAATTCCGACTTCAAGAAATCGGCGCAGGAATTTTTGGATCGGGCCGATGCGGTGATCTTGCACAAACCGAGTGACCCTAGCAGCGTCAAAACCTCGTGGCAGGGGATCTCGCTGAAGCCAGTCGCCGCGAAGCCGATGTTTTCAGTCCAGCCTCCCGAATATCTGACATCAGAGATTGTTGAATTTGTGAAAAGCAGAATGCAAGAGCAGGCTTTAGGCTTCAGGCGCCAGGCTCTAGGTTCTTAAAAATTTCATCGTAATTGAGACTTAAATCTTGCACCTAATTGCCCGAGGCCTCAGGCCTGACGCCTGACGCCGCAGCCTAAAGCCCGCCTCCTGCTATTCTTTCCAGTGGCCCGAATTCACAAGAGCGCGTGGCTTCTCGCACTGCTTTCTGCAGGATTGCAAATCGCTGTCTTCCCTCTTCCAAATCTTTACATGCTGGGCTGGATCGCGTTGGCGCCGCTGCTGATTGCGCTCTTGCGGACCCGCACGCCTAATACTCTGCAACTTGACGCAAGCATAAAGTTGCTGCCCGCGAGTCCCTTAGAGGGATTTGTGCTGGGCTACGGATGCGGCATCCTCTGGTACGCCGGCACATGTTACTGGATCTACAGCGTGATGCGGCAGTACGGGGGAGTCAATACTCCTGCTGGCATTGGCATTCTGATTCTGTTCTGTCTATACCTCGCGATCTATCACGGAGTTTTCGGCCTGGTAATCAGCTTGCTTGCCGCGCAAGGGTCTCGCACTCAGAGCCCGTTTAGCCGGCGTGCCTTGCTGCTATCTCCTGTGGTTTGGGTTGCTGTCGAGCTTGCACGCACTCGTATCACCGGATTTCCATGGGATTTGTTAGGTATCAGTCAGGTCGACAACATTCCGCTGTCGCGACTTGCAACTATTACCGGGGTCTACGGGTTGTCTTTCGAGATCATGGTGGTAAACGTAGCGATGGCGGCGGCGTACCTAGTTCGACCTGATAAGCGCAAGACCTTACTTTTGGCAGCCATCGGCGCGGCTGTTGTCTTGCAGGCGGGAGTTCTGATCCCCGCCCCTGTCGTCGGCACAGACCACACTGCAACTCTTGTCCAAGCGAACGTACCAATTCTCCAAGGATCGGATTGGACTAGAGAATATTTTCAAGACACACTTGGCGACTTAACTGCTCTTAGCGAGAATCCGGCCAATCTTGTAAAAGCACGCCCAGACTTGATTGTGTGGCCTGAATCTCCCGCGCCTTTCTATACGAACGATCCCACGGTCCGAGATACGGTGAGCAGCATCGCTCGCCAAACCGATTCGTGGATGCTGGTTGGCACAATCGGTGTCCCAATCGCCAGTTCCACCCCGCAAGAGACGGAAATCTATAACTCGGCAGCATTAGTCAGCCCGGATGGTAAGTGGATGTCTCGTTACGACAAAGTTCATCTTGTTCCGTTCGGCGAATACGTTCCGTTCAAAAACATTTTTTCATTTGCGGGAGGTTTGACGAAAGAAGTAGGTGATTTTTCGCACGGGATCTCCCGCTCGCCTCTCGATGCAGGAGGAAGGAAGCTAGGCGTCTTCATCTGCTACGAATCGATTTTCCCCGACGAAATTCGCCAGCTCGCAGCAAATGGCGCGCAGGTTTTCGTGAATATCTCAAATGACGGCTGGTACGGCGACAGCGGAGCCTATGCTCAACATCTGAAGCAGGCACGAATGCGCGCGGTGGAGAATTCCCGCTGGCTGCTGCGGGACACTAACACCGGAATCACTGCATCGATTGATCCCTTCGGCCGTATCTCGTCGAGTGTGCCGCGAAAGATACGGACTGCACTGGTAGCGCCTTACGCGCTGTCGAACGTAACCACGTTCTACACTCGGCACGGAGATTGGTTCGCGTATCTCTGTGCGATAATTTCTGTACTGGCGCTATTGGCGCGCTTTTTATTACCGAGGACCCAAAAACAGCATGGATGAGCAACTGGAACACGAGTACGGAGCATTGAAAAGCAAAGTTAACGTACTTCAGGAGTATCTTTGACGGGGACAAACTTCGTCCCCAGCTAGCCGAGATCGAAAAGCAGGCAGCAGACCCGAATCTCTGGTCGAATCCCCAAAAATCTCAAACCGTGATGCGCGAGAAAAAGCGCCTCGAGGATATGTTGGCTACCGAGGCTGACCTGAATCGGCGCAGCGACGATATCTCCGCATATTTTGATCTCGCCCGAGAAGGCGAAAACGTCAATGCCGATCTTCGCCGCGAGATCGATACGTTGCGGCAACTCGTCGATAGGATCGAAACTGAGACTCTTCTATCAGGTGAGAATGACGCCCGCAATGCGATCGTGACTATTCATCCGGGAGCGGGCGGAACCGAGTCGCAAGACTGGGCGGACATGCTGCTGCGGATGTATCTACGATGGGCCGAGCGCGAAGGCTTCCAAACCGTGATGTACGACTATCAGCCCGGCGAAGAAGCAGGAGTAAAGTCCGTTACATTCGCAGTCAATGGAGAGTACGCTTTCGGTCTTCTGACTAGTGAAATCGGCGTGCATCGGCTGGTTCGCATTTCACCCTTTGATCAAGCGAAGCGGCGCCACACATCGTTTGCGAGCGTTTTTGTTTCCCCTGAAATTGACGACAGCATTGAAGTGGTTATCAAGCCGGAAGACATTCGCATCGATACATATCGGTCTAGTGGTAAAGGTGGACAGCACGTCAATACGACAGACTCCGCCGTGCGAATCACTCACATTCCTACTGGAATTGTCGCGGGCTGCCAGAACGAGCGCTCACAACACAAAAACAAGGAACGGGCGATGAAGATGTTGCGCTCAAAACTTTACGAGCACGAGCTCGAGAAGAAACGGGAAGTCACAAAGAAGATCGAAGACTCAAAGCTCGACATCGATTTCGGATCGCAAATCCGCTCTTATGTGTTGCAGCCTTATCGGCTGATTAAAGATCATCGCACCAAGATGGAGGTAGGTGATGTGGATCGAGTGATTGACGGCGATTTGCAGCCATTCATTCGAGCGTATCTGCAAATGAGAAGAGGCGAGAAACAAGGCTAAACCAGGCAGTTTGGGTACACGTGGTTCTAGTAGTATGATGGTGGCATGAAAGAGAAGACTTCTATCACACTATCTACAGATGTCTTAAGTGGCATTGACCGACTGGCCGGATCGAAGCATTCCCGTTCCGCTTTCATCGAGGGCGTGCTACGCCGATATTTGCGAGAGCGTGCTCGGCAAGCTGTCGAGGCCCGCGATTTAGAGAAAATTAATATTGCAGCTGAGCGTCTCAACTCCGAAGCCGCAGACGTGATGGAATATCAATCGATAGAGGGTCAGGCATCCGAACAGGGACGGGCATTGGTTCGGGAGCGAGAGTGAAGCGAGGAGAACTCTACCGTGTGTACAAGCCTGGTGGTGATCCCAAACACTACAGGACGTTTGTGATTGTAAGTAGGCAAGTGCTGATCGAGTCAAAGTTTTCTACTGTAATCTGCGCGCCCGTGTTCACCAGCGGAGAAGGATTGTCCACTCAAGTCCCTGTTGGGGTTGACGAAGGCCTGAAGCATTCGAGTTGGATCATGTGTGACAATCTCGTGAGCTTGCGCAAGGCTGACCTCACGCAATTGGTTGGCTCATTTCCAAAGTCAAGATTTGTTGAATTAGAGCGCGCCTTGAAAATGGCTCTGGACATACCGTAGCTTTAGAAATTCCGCATCAGAGAACAGTTATTTTCAAGTTGAACTCGCGGTACACCGGAGTATATGAAAGTGAAAAGCAAGCTTTCCCCCAAACTCGGCCATCGCTTTGAGCAAGCTCTGCTATTTGCAGCCCGCAAACATTCCGCCCAGACCCGCAAAAAGACTCGCGCACCTTACATTTCCCATCTCATCATAGTCGCAGGACTGGTACTCGAGGCCGGCGGAGACGAGGACTTGGCAATTGCCGCTTTGCTGCACGATGTGGTCGAAGATTGTGGCGGAACCCCCATGTTGAAGGAGGTGCGCCGCCGCTTTGGCAAACGCGTGGCCCACATCGTAGAGGGATGCACAGACGCTTTTGATACTCCGAAGCACCCCTGGCGTGAGCGTAA
>JAOAPG010000162.1 GCA_025462785.1 Acidobacteriaceae bacterium | reverse complement strand
AATCGGCAGCGATTTGGCGGTACAAAAGGCTGAGTTCCTGCAATTCAGAGCGTGTAAGGGATTTGAATCCCTTGTTAGTGGTGTGCTGGAGTAGTTCTTCCAGCCTGCTCCAGTGCGGCTTGCGTTTTTCTAACCAGTAAGTGGAGATCACAAGTGCAGTCCGACGATCAACTACAGATTAATACTCCCGAGCAAATTGCACTGGAGTTGCCTCTTGCAGGAATCGGCAGCCGGTTCCTCGGCCTGGCAATCGACACTTTACTTCAAATCGCGCTGTACGTCACGGGCACATTCGCATTTATATTCGTCGGAGCGTTCTTAGGAGCGGTTGGTATAGGCCGCTATTTGCAATGGATTCCCGTTAGCTGGGCTCCAGCCATTGGGATCCTATTAGTGTTTTGCGTTTACTGGGGATACTTCGCCTTTTTCGAGATCATCTGGAAAGGTCAGACCCCGGGCAAGCGAATGGCGAAAATCAGAGTCATCAAAGAATCTGGACGGCCTATCAATGCCTACGAAGCCATAGCGCGCAATTTGCTGCGGGCGGTTGATGGATTGCCTGGCATGTACGGTGTCGGTATCGTTTGCATGATCTTGAACAGCCAGAATCGCCGGCTCGGCGACTATGTGGCAGGGACAGTGGTGGTGCACGATAAAGCCACCGAGGAAATCAAACCAGAATGGAATACGATCACAGAACCGGTAGCGACCAATTCCCAACTGGCGCTAGTAACGTCTGAAGAGCTGGTGCTGATCGAAACCTATCTGCACCGGAGAGCCGAAATGGATCTGGTGCTCCGGGATCAGGTCGCCTACAAGATTGCCAGCCGAATCATGGAAAAGACGGGATTGCAGCGAGAAGCGAATCAATCGTTGGACGATTTTCTGGAGGTATCAGCCCGGCAGATCCGCGACACTGCGGCATTCCGCTGAGCTCGGGTCGGCTGGCATACGCGAAAGTAGGATAACGTACATCATCGGCGAACAGACAAACCTGCCCAGAGTAAGCCAGTTTTCGGCGACATTGATAATCGTAGTTTCTGTAACCGAGGTGTGTTCGCAACAGACCACCAAACCAGTAACCCGCTGGTTGGCTCTCGGCAGAAATTCCCGATACTCGATGCCCGTTCGTTGGCAACCAGGAGTTTCCCTGTTATGATTCACGCCCATGGACGCCGTCCGTAGCGCTTTTCGACGTCCGTCGGCCCCTTAGAAACTTACTGTTCCCCCTGATTACTAACAGTTAGCAAGCAGTCAATGTACCCTCGCAGAGCTTCGTTCATGGGCTTCTGCGGGAGAAGGTCTTAGGTCGCGGTCGATGAAAATGTGGCGAAATACGCGTTACGAAATTATCCCTGCGCTTCCCAATAGCACTCGATGTCGTCTTTCGTTTTTCCTAAGGATGGCGTTAATCTTTGCCTGGCTGATCGGGCCGACTGCGCTCCAAAGCGAAACGATTTCGGGCACAGTCCAGGATTCGTCGGGCGCGGTTGTCGTCGGCGCGCGGATCGAGATTACGGGCGGAGACCTGAAAGAACCGCTTGTGCTTGCGTCGGACGCGCTAGGCAAATTTGCAGTCCCCGACCTAAAGACCGGTAAGTATTCTGTTCGCGTGTCGCACCATGGTTTCGAGCCCCTCGTCACACCTGTGGATTTGCAAGGAATTCGCGAACTGCAGCTCACGCTCGCGATTGCGCAGCAGAAGGTGAGTATCTCAGTTGCGGGAAAAAGTCTTGCGTTTGCCAACTCCGATCCTATATACGGGCAACTCCGCGGCATTGACTTGGCCCAAACTTTTCGTTTCGACAATTTCACTTTGAATTGTGATGCCGCAACTTTCCGCTTTGACAAAGGGACGCTGACCTTATTGAACCCCGTCGAGGGAGTCGTCACCGGTGCGATCTTCATCGGTGAAGGACATTTCAATGTAAAACCCGTAGCTCCAATCAATGCCCGCGAACTCGCCCGGCGAGCGGGTGAACCTGAAATGAACGAGGACTTTACGGAAATAATCTTCCGATTTACCGGCGATACCCGTTCGAACTTTATTCCCGGGCTTGGAGATCGCACCCAAACCCCTTCAGAGGCTGTCAGCGCATTCAATCACTGGAAAGAGAAGATGCGCCAGCGCCACGATCAGGCTTTGGGTTTTACTCAGTCCCTGCTACAGGGCGAAACCATGGACAACGTGGATGCGGACCTTCTGGCCGCTATCTATAATCCGTCGCATCCAGAATTCTTTAATGCGTATCTTCGCGGCAAAAAACACAAGGATCTGCGATTCTTCGTCAGGGCGCGTGTGGGAGGACTGCCTCAACTCGATTCACCGGAAGAAGTTGCGCTCATCAATTACGATCCCGAAGGAATGGACGACGGGGTCTGGTACTTGGCGCATTTGAAGTCTGAATACATGAACCATAGCGCAAGTTCCAGCGAGGACCGCCGCTTATTCGCCACTCGACATTACAAAATCGAGACCGTCATTGCAAAGAATGAGCATCTGTTTAGTACCGCGACGATCAGTTTCAAACCTCTGCTCACCGGCGAGCGAGTCCTGAAGTTCGGATTGCTACCGAATTTGCGGGTTACACGAGTCAGCGATGAACAAGGCCAGGATCTCTACTTCATTCAGGAGAGTCGACAGGAGGACGGCTCGTTTTACGTCATTCTTCCTAAAGCGCCGGAAGCAGATAAAGAATCCTCGATCAATGTCGAATATTCGGGTGACAAGGTTCTTGAAGACGCGGGAGGTGGAAGTTTTTATGTGAGCGCTCGAAGTTCCTGGTATCCGAACCTCAATGGGTTTGGCGAACGCGCGCTTTATGATCTCACTTA
>JAOAPG010000064.1 GCA_025462785.1 Acidobacteriaceae bacterium | reverse complement strand
CCCGCTCCAGCGCATAAGTTGCACAAGAGCGCGGACACTAGCAGCCTTGCCCGGCGCGAATCTGTGGTGACCGGAGAATGTATCAGGGATAGTGGCTAGTAATTTTTCGTACTCTGGCGCGGTAAGTGGAAGCGTGGGCGCTTCGTCCCCTTTGATGGTTGAAAGCCGGGGCACGCGCTCCAGCCACTTGTTGTCATAGCAGAAGCGGAGGAAATGTTTTAGCCGCGCCTGGACTTGCTGCCGCGTGTTGGACGATGGGTACAATGTGTCCCATCCGGCCTGATAGCTAATAATCAATTCACGCGATAGCCCGGCCACGGTGAACAGTCCCTTTGTCTCCGTGAACCTTCGGAGCCGGTCCAGCTCGCGAGCGTATTTGTTCAATACGCCCTCACTCACACCCTGACTTTTCTTGTCCGCCTTGAATACTTCGATGGCGTCCGCGAGTGTACGGGCGTCGTTTGATGGACCGGAGAGGACACGCCCGGCTAGTTGGTCCTCTAACCTTCGCTTAATTTCATCGGCTTCAGCCCACGAACGGGTGCCCGCCTGTCGCCGGTGCTGTTTGCCGTTCTGTGTCCAACGGAAGTGTTTGCGGCAATTGCAGCGCTTGGAAAACTCGTCACCGGCGTACTTACAGCGTGCCGTGTGGCGGACAAAGACTGTGATAACCGGAGTGGCCATAGCACAGAATTAGCACAGAATCTCTGGATACGAAAGAAATCTTAGGTAATATGGGGGTTTTAGAATGGAGGCGCGGGTGAGAATCGAACTCACGCATAAAGGTTTTGCAGACCTCTCCCTTACCACTTGGGTACCGCGCCCTAGACCCTAAATTAGCTACATACGCAGAAAAAGTCCATTGAGAGGCCCCTATGTGCGCAAATAAAAAGCGCCCTCGTGGGCGGCTCTTGAAGAACTTTGGAGCGGGAGACGGGGGTCGAACCCGCGACATCGACCTTGGCAAGGTCGCGCTCTACCACTGAGCTACTCCCGCTTGACACACTGATTATAAACAACCCTTAACTTCGCAGCAAACCACGTGCCTAGCCTAATCAGAGGCTGTCTAGGACCTCGCGCCTGTCCATTGGGGATCCTTCTCAGGCGCAACTATTTCGCCGTCGCGCATATGAATGATCCGGTTCCCATAGGCCGCCGCCTCAGGATTGTGCGTGATCATGAGCACGGTCTGCTCGAGTTCGCGATTGGAATGGCGCAACATATTCAATACGACCTCGGAGTTCTTCGAATCGAGATTGCCCGTAGGTTCATCCGCCAGCACGATAGCTGGCTTATTGATCAAAGCCCTGGCCAGTGCGACTCGTTGCTGTTCGCCTCCGGAAAGTTCCGATGGCCGGTGCGACAGCCGCTTTTCTAGTCCCAGTAAGCTGACGATCGTATTGAAGTAGGTGTTGTCGCGATTACCGTCCTTTCCTGCGATATCGAGAGCGATCTCGATGTTGTCCCGTGCATTCAATGTCGGCAGCAGATTGAACTTCTGGAAGACGAATCCGATCTTACGTTTGCGCATGCGAGTTCGCTCGGCATCCGAGAGCTGCGCAAAGTCTGCCCCGTCGATGATCACATGACCCGAGTCGGGGCGCGTGAGCCCACCTAAAAGATAAAACAGTGTCGACTTGCCGCTGCCCGATGGGCCTACGATACTGACAAAATCTCCCTTTTCTACGTTGAAGGAGACGCCTCGTAACGCGGGCACTTCAATCTTGCCAACGTGATAAGTTTTTGTGAGTTCAACCGCTTCAATAAAGGCAGCCATCTAAACTATCGATCTTACACGAACGCTTGAGAAGTCGTTCCCCGGGGCGCTCTCAAGCGGCGCTGGAGTGCGAAGACGACGATTCAGAAGCACCGGCGCGAGCCGCCTGCGCCTGAGCGCGCTTGGGGCCACGTTTCCTGATGAGCAAGATGCGAATCCGTTCCAGCAGTTCGATGGGAGCGTACATTCCTTTAGGAAGAAAAACATCCGCGCGAGTGTCGCGATCACAGAGTCTGACCTTATCTGATATCAGAATGGCGGGTGTTTCAGGAGAGCAAGCTTTGGTTTGGTCAATAAGTTTGCTGCCATCGAGGTCAGGCAGGATCAGTTCGCTGAGTACCAGATCTACACCACCTTGCCTGAATCGCTCGAGAGCTTCGATGCTCCTGGTATAGGTGAGCACGCGATAACCGCGAGATTCCAGGAGAACCTTGCGAATGGAGAGAGATTGTTCATTGTCATCGACGCAGAGAATGGTTCGTTTGGGTTTCATTCTTCTTTCCGAGCCGGATCGCCCGTCGTTGGCCACGGGAAATTCCGACAATCTTAAGACGGCTTATTTTGCGTTCGAGAACTGCAGAGCGAACTGAATCCTAAAGGGATGGGGCTTGCGTGTAAAGTATCGTCAATGCTAATGGCAGCGTTGCCCTATTGAAAAAAAGTCGCGTATGTGCCTGACACGATTTTTCGCGGCGATTCGAGCGAGTGGGGCTAGAAAAAAACTTCTCCGCGAAGTACCTCTACAACATTTCCACCGACGCGCACATTAACCACTCTGTCACCCTCTCGAGTGGCGGATACAAAAATTCGGCTGGGACGCTTCATCTCAATTCCTTGCTCGATTAAAACGCGTTCATCGCTCGGAGCAACGCCGTTAGCGACCATCCATGCGCTGGTACATCCAGCTGCAGAACCAGTTGCTGGATCTTCACTGCCATAAAACATCATGCGCGCATGCAGTCGCGCCGAAGGATCAACCGTTTCGCGCGAGACGAAATAAAAAAATTTTCCGTCTGTGCGGCTCAAATATTCGGATGAACCGCGAACGTCTATTTGTAGCCGGCGTATCACCTCTAGCCCTCGCATTGGAACGATCGTGAAGGGCACACCTGTTGAGACCGTTTGGATGGGAAGGGAAGAGTCGAATTCGTCAATTGGCAAGCCACACGCGTGAGCAACCGCGTTGGGATCATGCACGTTTCCAAAAG
>JAOAPG010000060.1 GCA_025462785.1 Acidobacteriaceae bacterium | reverse complement strand
TTCTGCAGAAGTACGGAGCGACGAAAGTGTTTCTTGAAGGGGATGCCATCATTTTGGCGTTTCTCGAACGTGAAGGCGAACCCGCTCTGGCCGTCGCGAAGGCCTCGGTATTGGCTCGGGAGATGATCGATATCGTGAAGGGGTATAACCGTCTGCTCGAGCAATCCGGCCTTCCAGCACTGGAACTAGGCATTGGAATCTCCTACCAGGATTCCGCGCCCATGTATCTGATGGATGGTGAACAGCGCATCATGATCTCAGACGCGCTAAACGAAAGTGACCGGTTGTCATCCTGCAATAAACGGGTTCGAAAGATGATGACGAAGATGGATACTCCGTTTAATGTGTACGCCTTTCAGACGGTTAGCGACGCAGATGCCGGAGAAAGCCCGGACGACTTCATCATGAAGTACAACCTCAGCGGGATTCGAATCAGCGCGGCGGCATTTCAGAGCCTGCAGAAGGAGATTTCGCTTGCGCCGCTAAATATCAAACTTCCGGCTTTGTGGGGAAGCGAGGAGTTCAGTCTCTATAAAGGATTAGTTCCGGTAGGGAAGGATATTTTCCGTCCAATTGTGGTTCGCGCAACCCGTATTCCACAAGTGGACACTCATGATTTTGCGTTACAGCACTGGACGGAGAGTCCGTTGTACGAGGTGTGCTCTAACTCTTCAATCTATGAGGTCATCGAAGGCAAAGCAGCGGCTGGGAAGTAAGCTTCAGGCTCTAGACGTCAGGCTTCAAGGTTTCCGCAAATGCCTTTTGAGTTAAAAGAGATGGACGAAATCCGAAAGTTATATCGAAGTATAACGGGTAAATATTTGAGTGGCTATTCTGATTCTCAGTAAGCGGTGTTGAAGGCTGACGTCTAATTCTGAAGCTGATCTCCTACTGTCCCGCACGTATAGGAGAGATGAGTAATCGGCCCACTGCTCTTTTCTTGGAGTCGCCCTTCCCAGCTGCATAGGAGAGATCCAGCGAGCCTTCCGTAGTCGCTGAAGCTTCTGCCAGTAACTCGGCAAGCGAGCGGTAGGAACGGCTTATATCCTCGTTATGTTGAAGGGTTACGGGAACTCCCTTGTCGATCGCCGGGGAAACCGCCTGGTAGTTGTTGGGAAGCTTCCAAAGCAGCTTGCAATTCGTAGCTTTCTCGATATCTTCATCGCTGAAACCAGGAATTTTCTTGTAGCGATTGACAATCAGGCGAACCCGATCCCGTCCCCCACCTTCTTCTAGGAATGTGCGAATTCTAGACGCGCTCCACAATGAAACGACATCTGCCTGGGCCACCAGCAAAACTGCATTCGCAAGATCACAAAGCATACGCGCGGTTTGATCCATGCGGCCTGAGCAATCCACTACCACGTAGCGGAAGTGGCCCACCAGAAGATCGAAAAGGCCAGCTAGTTCCGCCGCAGTCGGCGCCAACGGAGAGGGCTGTTGCGGACCCGCCAATAGTTGTAGTCCGCCTTTGCACGTTGTCATTAACCCCTGCAGGAGGGACGTATCCAGACGGTGCAAATTCTGCAATGCGTCGGTGATACCGAATGATGGACGGACATTCAGATGAAGGGAAGCGTGGCCCAAAGGAGCAAAATCAACTAGCAGCACTCCACCATGCATCTCTTGAAGCGCCACCGACGTATTTACGGCTACTGTGGTTGCGCCAGCTCCGCCCTTAGCAGCGGTAACTGCAAATACTCGCGCCCGGCCTGCCGCAGACGACCGTGCTCTGCCGCGCAAAGCGGAAAATCTGTTGAGCGCTTCGATCAAGCTGTCAGCCGTGGTCGTACGCTCAAGATATTCTCGGGCACCCGCGCGCATTGCCGAAACAATCGAGGCAGGATCATGCATCCCACCAACCGCAAAAATTGCTATTTCGGAAGTGTTCGCGTGAATCAGCTCAATAGCCTGAATGGCTCGTTGGGCATTCTGGGGATCAATGTCCACCAGTACAACTTCCGTTCTTACATCCTGAATCTGGCGCAGGATGGCGTCGGTCGGTCCGGAAGGAAAACCAATATGGCTAAAAACATTCCGTCCCAAATGAGTTCCGTCCAGCCGGTTCTGGAGAATGCTAAGCCGCTCTTTATCTTCGGTGAGAAGAGTAACTGCTATGCCTTGCATGACCGGGAACGGACTCCTGTCGGTAATCTCAATATGTTACGGAGGGATGATGGACACACCAAGTGACCTTGGTAATAATCTCTTGTTAGCACCTGGAAGTTCCTCGTTTGGCCTAAAACCATGATTAGTCGGAGACAGGACAGTCACAACAGGAGAAATCCTGAAGCTAACGAATGTTCCTGAGCGGTTCTAATTCTACGCAAAACTTTACCCATTGCAAAGTCGTTGCGGTAAAAAAGCGAAAGAAACCAGGACAATGCATGGTAAAACCGGGAAGGTCACGGGAACTATAAGTGGTTTGCCCCTAATCCCAGTAGGGCATGGCTCCGCGCGGATGGAACACATTTGCTGACATACTCGCCTCCTCAGAATTCTCGGAAGCAATGGAAGCGTGAGTTGCTGGGAAGTGCTTCATCTCGTCCGGTAGAAATTCATAAGCGCCCTCGATCTGAACTGCGACGCCGCCCTTGGTTCCGACCCCACAGACACGCACAACCCGGCCGTTGCAGCGTACACGCATGTTCTCACCCAGCGTGATCTCCGACGGCATTACAAGGGTCAGTTGGAGAGCGTCGCCTTGAGACAGGGTTATATCCGTGTACAAGAGAAGACCGCGCCCGCTTAGGTCCTGCGCGAAACCACACGCCTCGTGTTCGCTTCCCGCCAACCGAAGCGAAACGGGAGTATGAACCTCAAAACGTTGCGCTGCTCGTCGCTCGAGATGAACTTGATCGGATGTCATGAGATCCTCCGCAGTTCCGGATTCACGCCTAAAAACAGAGTTGTTGGGATCGCGATATGTTGCTCGGATTCGAGATAACAAAGACCTCTATACTGAAACTGCGGATCCTGAAAAATGCAAAATTTAACTCCTTAAACTTACAGGAACAGCACGGCTTTGGGAAGTCACCACTTGGTGACTAGCAAAATTCGTTTAGGTTGACACTGCAACAGTAACCTCGAAATAAGATGACGACAAGGTGACCACTCCATCCATCTCGGACCATTCAGATAAGCATCAACAGGATCCCGTGCCGTCGCTCCCAGCCAAGGACGTGCTGTCAAACACCCTGCGCGCGCTGCGTCACCGAAATTTCCAGCTCTTCTTCGGCGGCCAGCTGATTTCATTAATCGGTACGTGGATGCAAAACGTTGCACAGGCATGGCTCGTGTACCGGTTAACCGGTTCCTCGCTGTTGCTAGGCTCGGTTGGATTTGCAAGCCAGATCCCGGTCTTCCTGTTTGCTCCTATCGGCGGAATTGTTGCCGACCACTTTAACCGCCACCGCGTAGTCATTGCCACCCAGACCACATCGATGGTTTTGGCACTCATTCTCGCGGCATTGACGCTGACAGGCAGAGTTCAGGTGTGGCACGTCTTCGTGCTTGCCTCGTTGATGGGCATCGTAAATGCGTTTGATATTCCCGCCAGGCAGTCCTTTCTTGTTGACATGGTGGGAAAAGAAGACCTGATGAACGCAATTGCATTGAACTCTTCTATGTTCAATGGCGCTCGAATTATTGGACCAGCAGTAGCTGGAGTTCTGGTAGCTAGTATCGGTGAGGGATGGTGCTTCTTCGTTAATGGTGTCAGCTACATCGCAGTAATAACCGGATTGCTGCTGATGAAGTTGCCACCTCGCACTTACCAACGACCGGTTGGCTCTCCTCTCGAGCACATTATCGAAGGCTTTCGCTTCGTCCGTCGTACCGCCCCAATCCGAGCCATTCTTCTTCTGCTGGGCCTCATAAGCCTTGTAGCGATGCCATATACGGTTCTTATGCCTGTATTTGCGGACAGAATTCTTCACGGTGGCGCTCGTGGGCTTGGAATACTAATGGGCGCGACCGGAATCGGTGCGTTGCTCGCTGCTCTAACTTTGGCGACACGCAGAGGCGTTTATGGTCTCGGTCGGTGGGTAGCTTTCTCCTGTGCCGGCTTCGGTGCTTTGCTGCTTCTATTCTCGTTCTCCCGTAATTTCTGGTTGTCTACCGCGCTCTTGCTACCAGTTGGATTCTGCATGATGCTCGAGACGTCTTCGTCTAACACACTTATTCAAGCCATGGTGCCGGATCACCTACGCGGACGTGTGATGGCTGTCTACTCGATGATGTTCATGGGCATGGCCCCATTTGGCGCACTGCTCGGAGGAGCTTTGGCAGATCGCATTGGAGCACCTTTAACGGTGGCAATGGGAGGCATCGCTTGCATCGGAGGCGCGATCTTGTTCGGGTTGCAGTTGCCAAAGATCAGGGTCGAAGCCCGGCAATTGATCGTGCAACAGGCAGTCGCGGGCGGAGAACCGTCAGTCGAAATGACGTCCAGGATCGTCGAGGATTAGGCTGGTCTCGGAGGAATCCGAAACCG
>JAOAPG010000019.1 GCA_025462785.1 Acidobacteriaceae bacterium | reverse complement strand
CCAAACTCCCCCTGTTTTCAACTCACACGGTAAAATTTGGCTGTGTTATCGAAAGGTTGACTGCTCTTGGCGCGTCTACGAAAACTCTATATAGGAGACAAACTCCTAAACACGCCACAGCCGTTTGAAGAAGAATTAGATTCTCTTGTAATCACCAATCACAATCTATTGATGGAGAACCTGTCTCGCATTAGACGGGAGTGGCTTGCGTCATCTGATGGTGAAGACTCAGCAGAGATACTCGACTATGCCAACGAGTGTAGGAGAGCGGCAAATAATTTCGCACTCGTAGCTCTTGTCACAAGGCTTCACCACTGGATAGCCATTTTTGTGGGAGAGCTTACAAAAACCAATCACAGGGACAAAGGCTTAATAGCGAATCTCAATACTTTGGAAAAGCAAACAGGTGAGGGTCGAATTCCGATCAGTTTCTTTGAAGGTCTCACAACTGTGCGGGATTCTGTAATTCATGGAGACTCTCAAGTTGAGTGGTTTTACAAAAGGAATAGGCGAGTCGCGGACAAATACGCAAATACCGATTCAGGGGAAGTTGAGTTCACAGAGGAGCATCTTCAGGAAGCAATCAAAAATTCTGTAGAGCAGGTTAAGTGGTACGAAGCTCAGTTGGACGTGCTTGGAGTTTTCTCTTAAGTTGCTTCACAGCTCCACTCTGGGTTAGCACAGGTCAGCAGTTGGGTCAGCAGAACAACTCTGATATCCTGCCTTCGCCAGTCTTGGCGGAAATGGCCGCAATTGATTCTAAAGGGGATTTGGTGGGCAGTGCAGGACTCGAACCTGCGACCTCCTGCTTGTAAGGCAGGCGCTCTAACCAGCTGAGCTAACCGCCCCTCCCATTGAAGAACCACCAAAAGAAGGCAAATAAGGAAGGATGAGTCTAGAACATAATAACAAACTGAGCGTTTCACGCGCTTAGTCTAATGGTAAGTTCTGCGATTGCTCGTCAATGAATGTCTTCCTGCTAAACTCTCGCGGTGAAGAGATTAATCATCAATGCCGATGACTTCGGACTGACTGGCGGGGTAAATCGTGCAATCCGCGAAGCGCATGAGAATGGGATTCTAACCTCGGCAACATTGATGGCTAATGGAGCCGCATTCGACGATGCTGTTCAAGTCTCACGTTCTGCCCCGAGACTTAGCGTAGGTTGCCATGTGGTCCTAGTGGATGGCTTTCCTGTCCTTGAGCCAACGAGCGTTTCTACTCTTCTTGACGGGAAATTTTCCAAGTTCCGACAAAGCCTGAGCAAGTTTGCGGTTCTCTCCCTCTGCGGTCGTCTGAATGAAGATGAGATCGAGGCCGAGGCTACCGCACAAATTCGCAAATTGCAGTTGGCGGGGATCCTGGTTTCTCACTTGGATACTCACAAACACACCCACATTTTTCCGCAAGTACTTCGCCCTCTCCTTCGTGCCGCGAAGAACTGTGGTGTGCCGGCTATACGGAACGCATTTGAGCCAGTTCGTATTTCACTACTCGCGGAACGTCCCACTCTATGGAAGCGACTCACTCAAGTGAAGCTGCTGCGCAGTTTTGCTAAAGCTTTTCGCAGGTCAGTGAAAGAGGCAGGGATTCTCTGTCCTGATGGGGCGCTCAGCATTGCAGCAACCGGCGCTCTGGACGAGACGCTGTTTCGGATATTGTTGGAGAACCTTCCCGACGGCACATGGGAGTTCGTATCTCACCCCGGCTACAACGATGCTGAGCTGCAGACGGTGGGAACGCGGCTGAAAGAATCGCGCGCTCAGGAATTGAACATTCTTACGTCCGCTGTGGCCCGAGATATCGTACGCAGCTGTGAAATTGAACTTATATCGTACCGCGATTTAGCTCTAAGTTGACTTGCGCGACAGCTCGGCAACCCGGTTGTGCAGGTCCTTTCGGCATCCGTAAGCTACTATATTGCTAATGCGAACGCTGGACTTGCGGGTTATTATTAAAGTCCAGTTTAGAGATTTCAAAGTAACTTCGGGCTCTTCATGGAACAGAGACCAGAACTTCGTTTGGAGGCAGACATCCCCGTGCGAGTCTGGGGCATGGATGCCGAAGGCCGTCCCTTCTTCCAAAGTGCCAGCGCGGGCAATATCAGCAGCCACGGCGCGATGCTCTCGCGTATAAACCACGGTTTAAAACCGGGCGAAGTAATTGGGGTGCAGTACGGTGAGAAGAAAGCCCGTTTTCGAGTGGTATGGGTCGTCGATGGTGGACTGGTTCGAAAAATCGAAGCGGGAGTCGAGATCCTCGATAATCAACAGAATCCTTGGGAGGAACTCACTCCCAACGATCCCACCATGCAGCAGCCGCGGGGTAAAAATAAGCGACGCTTTGTGCGACACAAGATGTTGTTCCCGATTGAAATTTCCTTCGAAGACTCTCGCCGTCCGCATATGCAGACCAGTGCTACAGATATAGGTGGCCGGGGCTGCTACGTGGAAACGTTAATTCCACTTTCGACGGGCATCAAAACTCTTATTGCGTTCTGGATCGACTCAGAAAAAATTAAGACGACCGGTGTGGTTCGCGCCAGTGATCCCGGGGTAGGTATGGGCATCGAGTTCACGGCATTGGACAATACGGTCCAACATCGTTTGCAGCAATATCTCGACAAAATGGATGAAGGCCTTGGCAGCCGCGAAAGTGCAAAAGGCGCCACGAGCACGGACTAATTCTCGTCCCCCAACCGGACATTAATCCAAAATCTGAATCTAAGCCGCATGTAAGCCATCGAATGTGAGAGGCTGTTACATCCCTGCGTCACAGGACCACATGAAGATCGGAATAACGTGTTACCCGACCTACGGAGGAAGCGGAGTTGTCGCCACCGAGCTTGGCCTGGAACTTGCCGACCGTGGCCATCAGGTTCACTTCATCACCTACGCGCAGCCTATCCGTCTCACCCGGCCTCACCCAAATATCCATTACCATGAGGTCGAAGTTTCTCGTTATCCACTTTTCGATTACCCACCTTACGATTTGGCGCTGGCAACCCGTATGGCGGAGGTCTCGGAATTTTACGAACTTGACTTGCTTCATGTGCACTATGCGATTCCGCATTCGGTGAGCGCGATGCTCGCGAAACAGATGCTGGCCGCAGGCAAACCTAAGCGACGGCTTCCGTTTGTTACAACCCTACACGGAACCGATATCACTCTTGTCGGACAAGATCCTTCCTATTTACCAATCACGCGATTCTCGATTGAACAAAGCGACGGCGTAACCGCAATCTCGGAATATCTGCGCGAACGAACTTTGCGGGAGTTCGATATTCAGAACCACATCCAAGTCATTTACAACTTTGTGAATTGCGATCTTTATGTTCGCGATGCAGACGCAGCGAATCGGCGCCTTGAGTACGCGCCCAATGGCGAGCGGATCTTGGTTCACTTGTCGAATTTTCGGCCCGTAAAGCGCCTGATGGATACGATAGAAATCTTCGATCGCGTACGAAAGCAAGTCCCTTCGAAGCTACTATTGATCGGCGATGGACCCGATCGTTCCCGTGCAGAATGGCTAGCAGCGCATAAAGGAATCCAGAACGACGTAATTTTTCTCGGTAAGCAGGATCAGGTTTATACCAAGCTCGCCCTAGCAGATCTCATGTTGCTACCCAGTGAACTGGAGTCATTTGGACTGGCAGCTTTGGAAGGAATGGCCTGCGAGGTCGTACCGATCGCCACTCGCGTCGGTGGTGTTCCTGAAGTGATCGAGCATGGCAAGAGCGGCTATCTGGCTGAAGTCGGCGATGTCGATACCATGGCGAACTACGCAATTGATCTGTTAAAAGACGAGAACCGTTTGCGCAAGATGGCCAAAGCCAGCCGCGAAGTTGCGCAATCACGTTTCTGCACAACCAAGATTATTCCTCAATACGAAGAGTTCTATCGCCGCGTACTGGAACGTTCTTCATAGAGAGCAATGGGAATCGCACCCTCCGTGGCCAGTACCGGAAGCCGTAATCTGACGAGTGTTCCCCGCCCTTGGCGGCTATCGATCGTCATCTTCGCCCGCTCGCCATAGAGGACCTTTAGACGCTCTGCAATATTCGCCATTCCTATACCATTTCCGCCTAGTCCAGTCGGTCTTTCAATGAAGCTCGCCGATCCCATGCCGACCCCGTCATCTTCCACTTCGATCGTAAGGGTCGAATCCGTGAGCCGGCTGCGCATATAAATACTGCCTCCTTCGATCTTCGAAGAAAGCCCGTGCTTTATGGAATTTTCCACCAAAGGTTGCAGCAACATGCTGGGAACCATCACCTCGAGAGTCGCCGGATCAAGCTCTTTAACAACGCGCAGTTTGTCACGCCCAAATCGAACAACTTCGATGTCGAGGTAATTGTCGATGAAATCCACTTCGTCCTGCAAAGGAACAAAAGAATCACTGCTGTTCAACAGACGACGCAAAATGGTCGCGAGTTTGATAATAAGCTCGCGAGCAGTATCGGGATCGAAGCGGACGAGTGATGAAATCGAATTCAGGGTATTGAAAAGAAAGTGCGGATTAATCTGGTTCTGCAAGGCTTCCATGCGGGAGTGCAGCAGCAACCGTTCTTGCTCTTCGAGCTTGATCTGAATGCGAACACTATTCCAAATCTTAAGTTCAGTCCCGATGACCATGATCGAAGTCGCGTAGATGGCTGCTTCCACCCAGAGATTCGGGCTCTCGAGACTATATGTCGCGCGTGGAAAAAATCTGGCCAGTTCCGTGTGGACAAATCGCAGGCCCACGATGGTGGCAAAAAACATAACTTGCCAATCGAATAATCGAGGCGTCGGCAGGTTGCGGCGAATCATGCGGTAAATGCTGAGATCGATAAATGGCGAAAACGACCAGATATCTTCGCGATCCGGGGCGATACGGCGTAGCTGGCCCGCAATGACTCCACAAAGAAGGTTAAAGGGCAAGGTAGCCCATTCTCCATGAAGCACAGCCGGCAACGCGATGAGCGCGCCTCCAAGCGCGCCATTGAATCTGCCTGCAACCACACCTAGCAGAATCGTTGTCTCAAATGATAGATCGCCAGCAAAAAAGCTCTTGGCAATAAATCGAATCCAGACGCCCAAGGCTATGGGAATTCCGATCCACAGGACTAAATAAATTCGCTGTTTGAAGGAACGACTTTCGCGAAATAGTAATTTCTTGAACTCGACCGAACGGACCAGCGCACTAGCGACCGCGGCAGCTACGCCGAGTTGAACAAGCAAATTGACGAGTATGAGACCCTGATCCATCTGTGTCCGGCCGATTTTTTACGAAAGATCTTTCACAAAAACGATAACCGCTGAGCAAAATGTAGCACGAAGCGAAGGATGGGCGTTTTCGGAATCGTAAATGGAACGGGCTAAACTGCTTGATTGAATAAAAATATCTAGGTGATACGCTGAACAATTCCATGTCTCAAACCATACAAGTTCGCTGCTGCATCGCGGGCGGAGGTCCAGCAGGCATGATGCTGGGCTTTCTGCTCGCTCGTGCTGGCATCGAGGTTGTGGTGCTCGAAAAGCACGCGGATTTTCTGCGGGATTTTCGCGGGGACACCATTCATCCCTCTACCCTTGAAGTCATGTACGAACTTGGAATACTGGAGGAATTCCTGCGGCGCCCGCATCAAGAGCTGCCCCGGATCGGCGCTCAAATCGAAGACTTCACAGTGCCAATCGCCGACTTTTCGCATCTTCCGACAGATTGCAAGTTCATAGCGCTCATGCGGCAGTGGGACTTCTTAAACTTTATTGCCGAGAAAGGAAAACTTTATGCAGAATTTCACTTGCGCATGGAATCCGAAGTCACGGATCTGATCGAAGAAAATGAGCGCATAGTCGGCGTACAAAGCAAGACTCCCCAAGGTGGGCTGAAAGTGCGGGCGGACTTAACGGTGGGAGCCGATGGTCGCCATTCTGTTGTTCGCAAGCGCGCTGGACTAGAAGTGATCGACCGTGGAGCTCCCATCGATGTGCTTTGGATGCGAATCTCGCGGCAACCCAGCGATGTCAATCAGGCTCTCGGACGCTTTAGAGCAGGAAGGATTCTAGTGACGATTGACCGCGGCGATTATTGGCAATGCGCGTTCGTGATTCCGAAGGGAGCCTTCGACCAGATCAAACAAAAAGGCCTGCCCGAATTTCGCGAAGAGATTGCGACTGTCGCGCCGCTCTTTCGGGGACGGGTAGACGAGCTAAGAGACTGGAACGATATCAAGCTATTATCGGTCGCCGTTGATCACCTGCGGCAGTGGTCACGGGCGGGACTTCTGTGCATTGGAGACGCCGCTCATGCTATGTCTCCCATTGGAGGCGTTGGCATCAATTTGGCCATTCAGGATGCGGTCGCTGCCGCTAAGTTTCTTGCGGAGCCGCTGCGGCATGGAGCGGTGACTGATGAGCAACTAGCTAAAGTGCACCGCCGCCGAGAATTTCCAACAAGTATGACGCAAGAATTTCAGGTTTTTGCGCATAAGCGCTTTATCGGTCCGGCGTTGACTGACAAAACACCAATTACTCGGTTGCCATTGCCGCTGAGGCTCTTGCAGCAATTTCCAGTGCTAAGGCGCATCCCAGCGCGGGTGGTCGGATTGGGCATTCGGCCAGAGCACGTTCACACGCGAGACGCGCACATCGATTCTGCCAGCGCTAACTGCTGAATGCCCCTTTAATATGGCCCGATAATTCCGCCTATGTTTCTTGATGCAGGCGGTTTTGTTTTCTTGTTCATGCCTTCGATCACGTCCAGGTACTTCAAGCCCGACCCAGTATTGAAAAGCACGACCTTGTCCTCAGGCCCGAAAAATCGGCTGGCTCGCAACTTTCTGAAGGCTGCCAAGGATGCCGCGCCCTCTGGTGCGGCAAATATTCCTTCGACATGGGCCCATTGCCGGAATGCATCCATGATTTCCTGGTCAGTAACCGCAATGGCAGCGCCGCCGCTTTTCTTTAGGATCTCCAGAATCAGGTAGTCGCCGTACGGCTTGGGAACGAGGAGGCCTGCAGCTGATGTGGTCGCGTTATTCCAAACTTCCGCGCTGTTCTTTCCTTCATCCCACGCTTTAATTACAGGGGCGCAACCTGCTGATTGTACGCACACCATCTTCGGACGCTCGCTGCCGATCCATCCCAACTGTTCCATCTCATCGAATGCCTTCCACATCCCTAATAATCCAACACCGCCTCCTGTGGGATAAATGATTCCTTGCGGGAGCTTCCATCCCAGTTGCTCCGCCACTTCGTATCCCATCGTCTTTTTGCCTTCCACGCGAAACGGCTCTTTCAATGTAGAAACATCAAACCAGCCTTCTCTTTCTTTCTGCTCGCCCACCATCCGGGCACAGTCGCTGATCAGGCCGTCGACTAATGTCACGTGAGCGCCGTAGCTCTGGCACTCGATTCGATTTGCCAACGGAACATCTTTGGGCATGAAAATATGCGCTTCGATCCCAGCGGCAGCAGCATAGGCCGCGAGTGCGCTGGCGGCGTTTCCGGCCGATGGCGCGGCGAGCTTTTTCAATCTATAAGCCTTCGCCATAGTGACAGCAGCGGACATGCCGCGAGCCTTGAATGAACCAGTGGGATTGAGGCCTTCATCCTTGATGTACGCGTTAGGAAATTCACGGCTGGGCAGCATGGGAGTAAAACCCTCACCTAGCGAAATGGGCGGAGCGTCGGGGAGGACCTCGGCATAGCGCCACATGGTCGCGGGCCTTCCGAGGAGCGAGGCAGGCCTAAAGCTTTGCTTTAGGGATGCAAGGTCATAGCGAGCATAAAGAATGCCGCCGTCTTTCGGACAAACAGTTTGGGGAACATCGGCGGAAAGGTGTACACCACATTTGGTGCACTCGAGATAAGCGATGGCGGCCATGGACAGAAAAGTTTAGCATCAGCCCGGCAAACCTCTCAGTAACCCATTCGCCTTCCTGAACCAGGGCCTCTCTCTACGCTTCAGATATCCCGGCATATTCTGCTTCTTTGCCAGGAGCTTTTTCGCCCATTCTCGTGCTTCGGCATCCCGCTTCTGTGCCGCCAGGAAAAGCGCATAGTTGTAATACGTTTCTGAAGAAGTCGAGATTTTCGTGGCTTCTTTGAATAACGCTTCCGCCTTATCCGGTTGATTAGTGTTCGCGAAGACGTGCGCGAGTAAGCCCATGGCTCCGTGAAAATCGTACGTCGGTTCGGCGGCTACTACCCGTTCCAAATCCGGCACTGCAGCTGCAAAATCGTCCATTCTCACTTCGGCAATTCCACGGCGGTAAAAGGGATCGATGGAATCGGTGCGCGAAGAAATTGCCTTGTCGAACGC
>JAOAPG010000018.1 GCA_025462785.1 Acidobacteriaceae bacterium | reverse complement strand
CCGAAGAAGATCGTTTATAGCGCATCCCAGAAACACCTCAGTCGCCAAGCCGGTTACCCCCCACGCCCGGGTGCGTCAGCAGCCGGCGCGCCTGTGGCCTGTGTCGGGCCTGTGACTCCACTTCTTTTGTCCAGTTCTTGAATCCGCTTTTGCAATCGCGTGTACAAACTCAGTAGCTCGTTTCGTCTTTGACTCGTGTAGGGTGGCAGAGGCAAGGCTTGCAGTGCGCTCTGCCCCGCCGTGCTCCACAGCGCATGCCTTGGCGCAAGGCATGATTGAGAGCGATCGCCTGCAAGGTGTGCTGCAATCGCGTTCGCATCCTCCACCCACTGATGTCGGTCCCGCAGCAAGGTTCGCAAATCCCGCTGTTCGATCGAGGGCACCCAAATCGTCGGAAAGCGGTCCTCCATCACAAGCAACTGCAATACCAAGCGGGCATCGCGCCGATCATGTTTCTGTTTTCGGGTCTCGGCCGCACGGATCTTGGCCAGATGACCCACCCGACACTCGATCCCTAGCTCTTCCAGTACTTCCAAGAACCACTGCATCGCACCGGCAGCTGCCGCATTCTTGTTTTGGTTGCGGAAAAGTCCTCCATCGGTGTTCGCGTTGTTCCGGGGTCGCTTCGAACAACAGCCTATATTCCGATGTTCCTAGGAGCACCCGCTAAGTAAGCGTCTATTCCCCACCGTCTTGACCGTCAGAACAGTGTATGTACCTTGAAGCAGACCAGTCGTGTCCATTTATTTTCTAATGGACACGACTGGTCGTTGTAGTTGTGTATTAATTTAAGCGGCAGGTTGTGTGGCCTGGGCGCCAGTGGGAACGATGTTCCAGGGAAATAGTTCCGCGATGCGGGTCAGCACTTCACGGAGATAGGCTTCCGGATCGAGCCGGTTCAGCTTCGCCGTTCCAATCAAACTGTAGATGGCGGCCGCGCGCTCACCGCCCGCATCCGATCCTGCGAATAAATAATTCTTCCGGCCCAGTGCAACTGCACGCAAAGCCCGTTCGGCCGCACTGTTGTCAATCTCAATGCGCCCGTCATCGCAGTAACGCACCAGTGCGTGCCAGCCTGCTGCTTCACTTCGGAACCTTTCAAATCGTGGCTCTCCTGTGGCGGAGCTTCGGCGTGAACGCAAGAGCCATTATGTCTGCTCCTCTGCGCTCTACATCGCTCGGAGAGTTTTTGGGGAAAACGGTGGAACCTCGGTTTCCGTCAACTTGCTCACGAGTTGATTTTTCGTCCGCTGCACCGAACCATAGGCGTTCAGACGGCCGGCTTCATCGCATTTGCTGTCTCGGGGCTGAGACACGATTTGGTGATCTCAGTGCCCGCTCGCGCAGGCTATGGTCTGCCCACAATGTACTTCTTGCTTCAAGGCGCGGGAACGACAGTCGAGCACTCACAGCTCGGCAAGCGGCTGGGTCTTGGATACGGACTGCGTGGCTGGTGTTTCATGGTCGCATTCCTTGCGTTACCACTCTTTTGGCTGTTTCACCCATGGTTTGTGTTGCGTGTAATACTTCCATTCATGCGGGCAATTCACGCGCTATGACCGATTCGCTTGCGCAGCGGTTCTTTAACATTGACTTGTGGTTAATCGGCGCTGCCCATTTTGTGATACTGCTCGCGAGTTTTCAAGTGCCCTATCGACTACATTGGAAGCAAGACTTGCAGAAGCTGATGTCATTCAATCGCAAGCTGCTGTGGGTTCAGAGTGGGTTCACGGTGCTGACTATCATCGCCTTTGGGGTGCTGACATTAATGTTGCACACAGAACTGCTCAACGGCGACCACGCTGCCTTAGGACTTGCCTTATTTATCGGAATTTACTGGACTGCACGGATTTTGGTGGACGCGCTTTACTTTTCCCACTCGGACTGGCCAAAAGGAAAGGTGTTTGTTGTGGGGCACACCCTTCTGACATCTCTGTTTTTCACGCTTGCCGCAAGCTACGTCGGGCTATTCATCTGGCATGTGTGGCTGAGGTCGAATAGTTGAGGAGTGACGGAATCCCTTTCGGCCTGAGAGCGCCCTCGGAAAATGATATTCGACGGTTCACTTCGAGGCAGAAAGATTCAGGTTTCTCGTATCCAGAGGTCGGAGCGTCGGCAACTACGGTGCCGAAGGGGTACAACATAGACCATAATCGTGTCCAGCTTGGCAGAGGCGAAGTTACGTGGCAACGGGCAACGCAGGCGATTCGCACATGGCAAATGTTTAACATTCCATGGCTGCGCCTTTATTGGCCGACTGCCCCGATACAGGTCGGAACCGACGTTGCAGTTTTGGTACGTTAATTCGGCTTCTATTCTCTGAATGCCTGTCGCATCGTTTACGTGCTCGATGAGGACGGACCCATCAAGCGATTTGGGTTCGCCTACGGCACCTTGGGGGAACATGCAGAGAGCGGAGAAGAGCGATTCGCTGTCGAATGGAATCAAGCAGAAGATGCAGTTTGGTATGACATCCTCGCCTTTTCCCGCCCCCACAAGGCGCTTGCGAAATTAGGTTATCCACTGTCGCGAGTGCTTCAAAAGAGATTTGCCGAGGATTCAAAGGCGGCAATGCTTAAAGCTGCGAACCGCATGTAGGTGCGTCGCGTTTCTTGGTCAAATGGAGGATGATCGGCCATGGTACTTGCCGCGTCGGTTATCTTGCTTTTCGCAATCCTGCTGACTCCCATCCTCCTGATCCGGTTCTGCAAAAGGTGGGTGGCGGCCTTCAATCTCGCTGTTACGAACCGGATCACCAGCCGATTCGCTACCCGATTGCCCGGCTTCGGCATTCTTACGCATGTAGGTCGGAAGTCAGGTCGGGTCTACCGGACGCCAGTGAATCTTTTTTTTTGAGCGCCGGAAGGATTTTTGATTGCGCTCACCTATGGTCGAGAAAGCGAATGGGTTCGAAATGTGGTCGCCGCTGGAGCATGTCAGCTTGAGAGCCGTGGCGTGCAGCATCAGCTTTCCTCACCAACCATCGTGCATGATCCCACTCGGCGACGGTTCCCCATTCCTGTGCGGATCGTGCTCCGGCTCATCGGAGCGGACGATTTCATGCAGCTTTCAATTTCTCAATTCCTCCGATAAGGTCGCGTGTCGCACATCGACCCGTTCAATCCTCCGAGAAGAACGAAAAAAACGCCTTGACTAGGTTTCATTTTCCAGATGGGCTGTACGCTTAATTGGATTTACGTGTACGGGGGTCTTGCGCGGGATCAACGTACTCTGTTGAAGAGGGACCTGAGCCCGTGATCTTGACTACTACGGGTTCATCACCCGTTTCGGCAAAGTGATTTCGTCCGGGCGGTTCGGTATAGAAGCTCCCAGGAGTAAGAGCTTTGAGTTTCGATTCATCGAACTTGTCTCCGTATCCTATGTGCCAAGTGCCTGAGACGACAGTTGCCACCCGATCATCGCGGTGGGAATGCGCGGCGATCTGCGTATGCGCGGGCACACGCAACATGATCGTGTAGACGCCACTTTCATTCGGCTCACCCTTGAGCACTACAGTTTCTATTCCACCGACGCCAGAACTTCCTGTGCCCGGATTGCCTTGCTGCAGGAATTTGAACTCGCCGATCCCGCGAACATGTCTCAATGGGCGATCCACAATGTGAAATCGATTCGACCGCTCGGGGATAACGTGTGGGAGATTCAGACGCGCGAAGGTGCCACCCATCTCGGGACTAGCCCCTTTCCTCTTCGGGAAGAGCAATGCGATGCAGCTGTACTTCGCCATTCCTCTTAAGATCGACTTCCAGCGCCTGATTGGTCAGGTCGCCATTTTCTTCAAAGTCATCCAGAATCAGCTCAAACGTTGACTATCCGTCGAGACACGATTTCGATTCGATCCTCGACGCCGGTGTCGCCCTTGATTGACCGGCTGGTCGACTTGCCCCGCTTCGAATTCCTCGTCCGACTCAAGCTGAGCGGCAACCCAGTCCCAGTAACCGAGACGAGTATTGTTTTGATACTTGAGGTGATTCCCCCAGTACCCAATTGCTCATGCATCTGTTGTGCTCCGTTTGACATGGCACCTCCCAAATTGACCGGCGTCTAAACTCTGCAAAACGCCCGAAAAGCCCTCTTCAGAATAGAAATAACGTGCCGGCATTACTGCCTCTGTCAGTCAGATCCCGTCTCTCCAGCCCGTGGTCGATTGAAGAGAAAGGACATATAATGGCTCTTATCATGCAGCTTGCGTGGCATGATCGAGCAAGAGGGGCCATACTGGTCTGAGGGGTTCTGACAATATGAACGGGTCAAGAAACGCGCCATCCGCCACGTCAAGAAGGAAGGAGCCGAGTTCCCAGCTCGCTCACAATTCCCATGCCAACGAACGCAGAGTCGCGACACCGCGCGCCGACTTGATCGTTGTCAAGGTTGGTGACCGCTATTTCAAGCATCCCGTCCGTGCCCAAGAAAAGGCTTCGACGTTCGTCGCGAAGATAGCCAAGGCAACACGCAAGCCCGGCACCAGCCGCAAGAGCATCTTCAGAAGCAGTGTTGGCAAAACAGTCTATGCTTACTCCGTCTATCCAAGAGATACGACGAAGATTGTTCGCGAGAATGCTAAGGGCGAGAGAACTGTCGGGCGATTGGTCAACGGCCGGTTCCGCGCACTTCCCGCAAAATCCATGTAATGGCAGGTTCTCGGCGTAATCCACCTGACCCAACGGGTCTTCTGACGGCAGCTGTCGAGGGTGATAAACCTGTTGCCATCGTGCTTGCCGGCCACAACGGTTCGGGCAAATCCACTCTGTGGTACGACAAGCTGGCGGACAACCTCAAGATCCCATTGGTAAATGCAGATCGGCTCACCATGTCGATCCTGCCGCCGCCTCTCGACCAGGCACAAACTTTACGACCGTGGGCTGCGAGCTTGCGCGACAAGGACGAGAGGTGGCAAAAGCTCTCTCAAGAGGGTGTGCAGCTCTTCATGGGACTGATCATGGACCAGCACATGCCCTTCGCCTTTGAAACCGTTTTCTCCTACCTTAAGAAACAGACAGATGGAAGTTATAAGTCCAAGGCAGACACCATCATCGCGCTTCAGAAGGCTGGTTATTTCGTCATATTGCTCTTTGTGGGACTTGCAAGCCCGGAGTTATCCATTTTGCGGGTAAACACGCGGCGTCTTCAGGGGGGCCATGATGTCCCCGAAGCGAAACTGAAGCAGCGATTCCCCAGGACGCAAGAGGCCGTTCGTTTGGCTGCTCCCGTGTCCGACATGACGATCATGTTCGATAACAGTCGCACGATTGATAAGGCATTCAGCCTGGTACGAGCCCAGACCAAAACTAAGGTGACGTACGACTGTCGCGATTCCAAGTTTACCCAAGAGCAAGAGTTGATCGACGTGGCTGATGCTTGGCTGTCGAAAGTAGCGCCTCTGTAGGGCCCTGCGTTTCATACGCACTCACGTTGTCAAGAATCCAGCAATTTAGCATCGGGATCGCGGCGAAAGATCCGCGCTCGAATACGTACATCGTTTGTCCTTGTTTAAGGGCCTGTTGACGTTCATCCGGGCGACTGCGCGATGATCCATCTCGCTGGCTCTCCAATGAGAGTCAGCACGCGTTAGTATTCGTCTGGGAGGAGCAAGCTCGTCACGGACCTGTCTGCTTCCGTGATGATCCACAGTTTGGTTCCGCTTGCAGTTTGATAGCTACTTAATACCCGAAACCCATTCTTTAGGCTGAACTGGTTTTCTTCAATATCTTCAGGTTCTAACTCGCCCCAGTCTCCTTGCGCATGACGCGCCAGGAAGATCATTGGAGCTTGATGGGACTTCTCCAGCGTCTACAAAG
>JAOAPG010000250.1 GCA_025462785.1 Acidobacteriaceae bacterium | reverse complement strand
TTTTTTGGTCCCTGCCCACCGCTTCCCCGATGGAATCCACGAACTCCGCACAAGAGGCAATCCCTCCTAGTCCTTCAATCGTTCTTATGTTTGTCCATGTAATCGGCCCGTTGCTTCTCCTGGATATCGAGCGCGATCTTTTGTTCCTGAACCGCTTCTGCCGCCCGTCCCAGCTTTCGGAAGGCGCTCCCGAGCACGTAGTGTGCCTGCGGTTCGTTGGGGTCGAGCCTAATTGCTTGACGCAGAGGATCGACGGCCGCCTCAGCGTGGTCTGTCGCCAGCTCCGCCTTTCCTAAACCAAGCAGAGCTGCGACATAGCGAGGGTTCGTCTGGAGCGCAGTCTGGAAATAGGGCATCGCATCCGCCGCACGGGACGCATTCACCAGAATCTCTCCCAGCAGACAGTTCGAAATCGGGTCCGTCGGATAGCGGGCGAGTTCCGCACGAAATTCCTTCTCCGCAAGGTCGGTCTTCCCTTGCTTCGAATACAGAAGACCTAGCCCTGAATGCACGCCCATAAAATTTGGATCGGATTTCTCCGCAGCCAAATATTCTTTGATCGCGTTTGATTTCTCGTCCATTTGCTCATAGGCCGTCGCCATCAACACATGCGCCGAAGCTGATTCTGGATTCACTTGCATGATTCGCGCGAACACATCCGTAAGCGCCTTATAGTTTTTGGTCCGCAAGTAAGCTTTGCCTAGCATATCGAGCGTCTCAATGTCGGATGGCTGCAGCCGGCTCGAGCGCTCTAAATATCCGGCAGCCTCGGAATAGCGATCGAGCGCAAATAGAGAAAGACCCGCGAGATCTAGAATTTGGAAATCGTTCGGATACTTGAGCGTCATTGGCCGAAGCGTCTGCCACGCCAGGGCGTAACGTTGAGCCTTGAAATATGCGATTGCGAGATTTCGCTTGGTTGTCGGATCGTCAGGACGAATCGCCAACGCCTTCTCATAAAGCGGAATCGCATCAGCCGGGTTGCCCAGCCGAGACAGCACAATTCCAAGATTGTTCAAAGCTGAAAGCGAACGAGGATCGACTGCCAACGCGTGGCGAAATGCGTCCGCCGCAGAGGAATTATTGCCATCGTGCATCGCTTTTGTTCCCGCTTCAAGATACGAATGTAGTTCTGATTGTGCGGAAGAGGAAGATGCGCTTTTGGGAAGAATCTTTGTCTGGGACAACACAGGAGTCACAATTAATGGCCAAGACACACCTGAAACGACCAAAAGATTGAGCCAGCAATTCGTTTTCATCAATGCAATCTTAACTCACGCACTTGAACGCTGAGCGGGCAGCGGCCTTCCTTCCGGCGGGGCGCATGGATTTTACCGACCTGACACTATCGTCCGTGTGGTGGAGATAAGCTTTGAACAATTAGGTCGAAACTCTTTCTCTCCCTTCCGATCTTATGTTCAGGGCGGACCAAGTTCAGGCATGGATGCCATCGTCCCTAACCCAGATGACGAAGTCTTTCTTTTTCCACGAGTAGCCAGCGAACACCAAAGTGCCATCGGGTAGTGGAACGTCGCAGCCTTTTGGAGGATCGCTGATCAAGCTCCGTAGCCTGCCGAAGACTCTGATTGCATGCCCTTTAAAGTCATGAATGTCCATGGCACGCGAACGAGTCTTCGGTGTGTGTAGCAACAATTGAATTCAGCTGCAACACCAGCGGGTAGGCGAAAAGAGTTTCTCCTGCGAAACAAATCGCCGCATCCGAACGCGGCAGCATCAACAGCTTTGGTCCGCAGTCCCAAAGCATCGGAACCGTGGATCTTCACTCGTGGGCGCTTCAGATACAGCACTAAGACTTGTCATTACTAATCTCCTTATGGCGGGACCACACATTCGGATTGCCGAAAGCCAATGGGTTCATTGGCCTTTGCAGAACGGCAAAGGCAACCTGTGCCTCTCCTCCGAGTCCGTCCCCCTGCGGTGCTGTTCTATTCCTACGGCAGAGCGCACGTCGAAAGTCTCGGCGAACAGGATCCGGAGCGTCATCGCCATCAGCTTCATGCCGCCGCGAGCGCCCGAGTGACAACCCCGATCCTCGACTCGGTCTGAAGTTTCGGGCCCCAGATTGCCTCCTTCATCAAGTAAAGTTAACTTTGTAACCACCAACGATGCCGATCTAATAAACGTACGTGCCATTCACCGATTGATCGGGGAATGATTTGGCTTGAGGGTTGCATGAGGACGAGGGTCACATAAAGATGACTGGCAAAGCCGACGATGAACGCTTTCAGAGAGGCGCGTATAAGTACGCCGCCTACCTCGAGACACCCGAAGGCCGATTGCGCGCCGACTTAGCATTCGGCAACCTGCAGGATTTTCTTCCCCTGCCCCGGGCCGAACACTCTTTGTGTGCACTAGATCTCGGGTGCGGCACGGGAGCGACGCCCGTTCGCCTGGCGCGACTTGGCATTCATGTCACGCTGCTGGATTCCTCCGCTGAGATGCTGGATATTGCGAAGAGCACCGCACAGGAAGTAGGGGTTACCGGGATGATCGCGTTGAAACACGGCGATGCTGCCAAATTGGCGAGCTTATTTCCGACAGAATCGTTTGATGTAATTCTCTGCCACAACATCTTGGAATATGTCGACGAGCCCTGTGCCGTCTTGCGCAGTGCGGCCAGTGCTTTGCGAGATCCGTTTAGCATAATCTCGGTATTGGTGCGTAACCAGGCAGGTGAGGTGTTGAAGGCCGCAATTAAAGACGGCGACCTAGCTGCGACCAAGCATAATCTCACCGCTGAGTGGGGACAAGAATCTCTCTACGGAGGTAGCGTACGATTGTTTCAGTCAGACAGCCTGCGAACCATGCTCAAAGCGGCATCGCTGGAAATCATTGCTGAGCGGGGTATACGCGTCGTCGCGGACTATTTGCCGTCGCGGGTTTCTCGCGAGGCTGAGTATGAGCGGGTTTTTGAGCTGGAGCGCAAGCTGGGGAGCCGGCCAGAGTTTGCTGCCGTCGCCCGCTATAAACAATACTTCGCCAATCGTCCAGGGCCGGCAATTAAGGATTTTGCGTGAACAACGTGACAGTGCAGTCTTCATCGACCATATCTCACGGGGTGGTACCGGATGAGGGTGTTGCGCTCGGGCTCGGACTCACCAATGAGTGTAATCTCTCCTGTTCCTTCTGCTACCGTGATCCAACTCGTGCGGATCGACTGTCCCTGGATCAAGTGAAGTCAATCATGGAAGGTTTGCCTGTGCGCTCGGTCAATCTGGGTACCGGCGAAAACGGCATGCATCCGGACTTTAAGGCGATTCTGGCATACCTGCGCAAAAAGCCCGTCAAGCTTACGATCACGTCCAACGGCCATAGTGTTGCTGTGTTGGAAGACGACGAGGTGCGCGCCTTTCATGATGTTGAGTTTTCTCTCGATTACCCGACACAAGCCGAACAGAATGCACAGCGCGGAAACGGCAACTGGGAGCTGATCCACCAGCAAGCCCAACGTTGCGTAAGACTCGGGATACCGGTAACCATCATCGCGGTCATGATGAAGGCGAACTACTTGCGTCTGGCCGAGGTCGCGCGAGTGGCCAAAGAGTTTGACGCGCCTCTGCGTGTGAATGTGTACCAGGCGGTGCGATCCGACATTTATGCGTTGTCATACGAAGAATACTGGGAAGGGTTCCGGCGTCTCTTTGCGGAAACGGACGTGATCGCGATCGGCGAGCCGCTGGTGCGGGCGATGGCGGGCCTCCCGACGCTCCGAGGAGGATGTGGTGTCAGTACTGTGCGAGTTACGCCGCGAGCGACAACGCAGCCCTGCGTTTATTGGCCAGGATCGGGCGAGCCACTGTCCGATTTGATCTCGATGGGGCTCGACATTCTGGACTCCGCACCCTTCGACCAAGCCCGCACGCTTCCCGAAGCCTGCCAGCCATGCGAGTTCCGGGACTCATGCCACGGTGGCTGTGCTGCGCGTCGACGCTTGCAAGGCGCGCTGCTGCAGCCGGACTACTACTGTCCGATCATTCGGGGAGAGCGCCCAAAGTTGCGGGTCCGCATGGCCGCTGCCCGCGATCTCCCCAAGCTGAGCAGTTCCTGTACTACTGTGGTGATTGCCAGGGAGGCTGATTCGTGAAGAACGACATCACCTGTTCGCCTCAAATAGGGAATATTCAAGCCGTGAAACCAAGAGGTTGGGCCAGCCTCCCCGGCTCAGAGCATTGTTCAGCATCACTGTGGTTTTTTCTCCGGTTGCGTGACAGCACAATCTCGGGATGGCCTCGGCTGAACCGGCTTTGGCCCGAAAGCGCGAGATGTGTCGCGCTGGGGTCGATTGGTTCGGGACAGCTCGCGCTGCCGCGAGAGTTCCTTGCTACCTTGTGTCTGATACTGTGCGCTCGTCAGGGTGGCCAGGAAGGCAACAACGTCATCGATCTCTGATTCGCTTAGAGCCAAGGGCTGCATATCTTCGTCGAGCCACGGGTTTTTTATGCCATCGCCCTTGTTGTAATGGTCCATGACGTCCCACAGCGTGGCTTGCGAGCCGTCGTGAAAGTACGGGGCCGTAACGAGCACGTTGCGCAGGTCCGGTGTCTTGAACGATGCGATATCGGCCTCTTTTTTCGTGATCAGGAATCGGCCGAGCACAGACATGTCTGACTGAATGGCAGCACGATCCACGTCAAAAGTATTGGCCGAATTAATCTCCGCCTCCGCTTTGCACGCCAGGGTCACAACGTTGTGCCGAATGATGCCTATGCCGATGTTATGAAAATCGTTATCTGTGAAATACGTCGGATCGCGCTTTTTTTCCGCCAGCGCATGGCATTTGTTGCAGCGAGCTTTAGTGTTGAAAAGCTCCCAACCTCGCTTGGCGGAATCGCTGATTGCGTTTTTATCGCCGGCCATGAAGTGATCGAATGGGGAATCGAAGGAAAACTGCGTGCGCTCGTAGGATGCAATGGCGCGCACAAGATCGGCTCTGTTCGGTGGCCGGCCGAAGATACTCCGAAATGCCTTCTCGTATTCCGCAACAGCCGCAATCTTGGCCACAGCAGCATCGAGGCTGGGCTGGCCCATTTCACTCGGATTAACGATAGGAAGAGACGCCTGCTCCTCGAGAGTTTTCGCGCGCCCGTCCCAGAACTGCGCCTTGTTATAAAGCGCGTTCAGAACCGTCGGCGAGTTGCGCTGTCCGGCCCGGCCTTTAATGCCGATGGAAACGGGTCTTCCATCAGTAAAAGCGCGTGCGGGATCGTGGCATGTACTGCAAGCCACGGTCCCATCAAGCGACAAGCGGCCGTCGAAAAACAGCTTTTCACCAAGCGCGATCTTCGCCGAAGTCTGCGGGTTGTCGCCGGGCACCGCCGCCCTTGTGGCCTCTACCGGCACCCCGACTTGTTTCAGGGACTTGGGATCGGCGAGCGGACCGGCCGGGGGTATCGGGGGCGCGTGCGGCGCTGTTTCGCCAGTCGCGCTCATGTCTTTCAGCACCGTCAATTGCTGCGCACGGAATTTGCAGGAGAACGCTAAAATTACCAGCACGGCCAAGAGTCTAGCGATCCTAGTGCGACAATGAACAACTACATACGCATTTTCATTGCGGCCCTTTGTGTTAATGGCGATCCCGAAGCGGGCAGACGGAGGGCATCGCCTTGCTAAGTTTATCTTCATGTCGGAGGACGCCCGTCGCTCCAAAGATAGCTTGACGCGTTCGTCTTATTTCGCATCCATCCAGATGTCTGAGCCCGCCAGCTTCACCGCGACATTCGAAATGAAGATGTGCAGTGGCTTGCCATCGGCGGTGCCGCGGTGCTCCGTTGAAACGAGCAGAGGACCTGCCTTTTTGTACCCTGCCCACGTTGCGGTCACGAGGCTTGGCTTCTTGGGCCCGCCGCGGTGGTACACCATTTGCAGAACGCGGTGGTCTTTGCCAACGTAGAGATCCCAGGTATCGCCTGGCGTGTAGCCGCCGGCTTCCGCGGGATACTTCACCGAAACCAGCTCGGCCGAGCCTGCGCCAATCGGCAGTTTTTGCATACCCTTGTCGGTCACGGTGGCGCTGGTGTCCCAGTAAGCGTGCAACGGGAACAAAAGCCAATAATTATCGTTGACGAAAGCCGGTTCGACTTCGTTCTTCACGGTGTCGGGCTGGCTGTTGAGCTCGGACTGCATGTAAGAAACCTTCACCGGCCTCCCGGCTTTATCCTTCCCCTCGTAGGAGATCTTGCCGGTCTTTGGCTCCCACTCCCAGGCGTGAGCAGCTTTAAAAAGTCCGGGGATATCCGCGTTCCAGGTGTAGCGGATCGCTTCGATCTTGTCCCATGAATCGAGACCATAAGTTTTGGCGATCTGTTCGAGAATTGGCGGGCGCTGTTGCGCCCATGAGTTCGCAGCGACGAGAAGCACTGCAAGAACGAGAGCACCGATCGAAGTTACACGGGCGTTTTTCATAGAATTGCTCCTCGATGAATTGAACCGATGCTGTGTAGGATGATGGCGTAATGCTCCCGGATTACAGTAATTTTGTTCATCGCGCTTTCTTCACGCTACCTACTCGGTTGAGCATTGGGGCACGTGCGACTGTGGGATGCGGCGAAAGCGATAATTACGGCAGCGATTGCCACGCATCCGTAC
>JAOAPG010000249.1 GCA_025462785.1 Acidobacteriaceae bacterium | reverse complement strand
GTCAGCGGTCACGACAAGTTCCAGCGAGCAGGGGCCAGCACCACCGTCAATTACGGGAACTTTCTGCGCTGCCGCAGCGGAATCCTGCGAAGCGGTTTGCTGGTTCGATTGCACCTGAGCTGAACAGAGAAAGCCTACGAATAGTAGAAGAAAACTACACAGAACGCGGACTCGGGTCATAGAGTGATTAGAAGTATAACTGGATGTCCGCGGGAGTAAAGAGGGATAGCCGGCCCCCGGCATCTAATTTTTGAATGGATGTCCGCTTGCGACTTGCTGGCGTAGCCTCGGTCCTCTTTGCAAGGCCGTCGTTATTTTGTGGCAAAAAAATTATTATGCGAAAACCAGTCCAGAAATTTAGGCTGGGCCGCCCATCGAGCGTGAGCCTAGGCAGCGGCTGCCGATAGTCGCTCGACTGGTTGCTTCGCCGGAGCCAGCGCTATTAGCGCTACCCCGATCGTGACGAGCACCGCCACGGCGCCCAGCAACTCTCCGCGTTCGCTCGGAATCTTGAATGCAAGAACCGCCATAACAGTGGCGTGGGCAAAGCTTGACCATGCAGCGAAACCGATCAGGCTGCGATGCGCCGATGGGTTCCGCGCCGCCTGCAGCACGAAAATCCCGAGTGTAACGTAGAGGCTAAGCATCATCGCATCGCCGTCTCCGGTCCGATCCCGTCCCCACAAAATCATCGTCAGCGGATAAATGCCAGCCGTGAAGAGCAATCCCACCAACACCAACACAATCTTCAGCACCCGTTCTCGATTCATGGTGCCCTCCTGCTAAATCACGTGAGAAAAAACATATCCATTGAAAATCTTAAGAGTGTGGAGAAGCAGAAGTCAACGAGGGCGTAAGCAAGAACCACTCAGTCACCTGAAGGGATCTGATGTGATGGACGAAGAAATGGGCGAGCCCGCCGACCGTTATATCCTGCTTCCCGCATGTAATAGCTAAAGAGGTCTAGATTGGGCGGCTGTTTGCCGAACGCACGCAGCATTCCAATCACCTGTCCGCGATGCAGCGTAGAGTGATTCACTATGTGCAAGATAATCTTCCAGTGAGTAATCCGTAGATCGTCTCCATTGGCGACCTGACAGGAGAGTTCGCTGTCCAGTTCCGCGTCCCGGCAAAAGTCCGAGCCATTCGCGCAGGTTGGACCAGACTTCCGGCCACGATTTCTTCAGGACTTCTAAACCGGGCTCGGGCGGAGCGTCGCCAAACAGACGCTGATCTCCGACCTCATGCAATGGTGGAAGAGAGTTCGTGCGAAGGCGCTTCATCCAGACCCGTTCGGCGTAATAAATGTGCCGCAAAGTTCGAATCACGCCGCCATGAGATGCGCCAAGATCGCGGTCCAGTTCTTCGGCGGTGAGAGCCGAGCAAGCGTCCAGCAGTCGCTGATTCGCCCAGGCAGAGTAATCGAGGTCAGTCAGGAGCGCTTGTTTTGCGATCGTCATGTCGGGTATGTACTTTCTGTTTTCGCCCATGGAGGGGAGGTCCGTCAAGTCAAGGTCATTGCCTGCCGGCAGCAGAAAATCCCGCCCTACAA
Organism: Acidobacteriaceae bacterium; assembly: GCA_025462785.1. Taxonomy (GTDB): domain Bacteria; phylum Acidobacteriota; class Terriglobia; order Terriglobales; family Acidobacteriaceae; genus JAOAPG01. The sequence continues at coordinate 5,208 of JAOAPG010000249.1, read as the reverse complement.
AGTCTTACCATCGTCTTGTTTTGCAGCGCGCTCACGACTACAGTTGGTTTTCATACGACCCTGGGAGTAAACTTGGAAACGAGAGTAGACGGCTATGGCCTCATCAAATGCGGTGATCGTGCGAGACCCCGACGTGCTCGGAGGAACGCCTGTTTTCCGCGGAACCCGCGTCCCTTTCCAAACTCTTCTGGATTATCTGGACGGCGGGCAAAGACTGGATGAATTTCTCGAAGACTTTCCGACCGTCGGACGCGAACCTGCCATACACGCCTTGGAACACGCCAAATCGCTCGTCGTCAGCGCATTGTGAAGAAGCTTCTGTTGGACGAGTGCATCCCTAGAAAATTCAAGGACCATTTGCCGGGACATGAGTCCGTCACAGTTCCCGAAGCAGGGTGGGCGGGCAAGAAGAATGGAGAACTCTTATCTCTGCAGAGAAAGCTGGTTTTCAGGCGTTTATCACCTTAGACCAAGGCATTGAGTACGAGCAGAACTTAATCCGGCGTGGCATTGCTATCGTCGTGATACATGCCAAGTCGAACCGACTATACGACCTGCTTCCTCATACTGCACGCATTTCGGCGGTTTTAGGAACTGTCGAATCCGGAGACATTATCCACGTGCCCTAAGTTGTACTGTGACGGACAGGTGTCCTCCCCACACGATCTACCAGCCCCGGGTCTGCAGCATGTGCGCTTCGTCCAGCGCCGCTATCGCCAACCCCTTCATCGCTCCTATCAGGTCTTCACTGACTTCAAGTAACACTTTAGGATCGTTGAAGTGCGTTGCCGCCTTCACGATGGCTTTCGCGCGCTTGGTCGCTTCTTCTGGTTCGGCAAAGCTCGTCGAATCCTTCATGAAAATTCCCGATCCCACGAATACGGCTTCGGCGCCGAGTTGCATCACCAGCGCGGCGTCGGCAGGCGTGGCGATTCCTCCGGCGGAGAAATTAGGTACCGGCAGTTTCCCTGCCTTGGCAACGAGTTTTATCAATTCATACGGCGCTTGATGCTCCTTTGCCTTCGCATAAAGTTCTTCTTCACCAAGCACGGTCAAAATTTTCATCTCCTGCACAATTTGCCGGATGTGCTTCACCGCGTGCACTACGTCACCGGTGCCGGCCTCTCCCTTGGTGCGGATCATCGCTGCGCCTTCCGCGATCCGGCGGAGCGCTTCGCCCAAGTTACGAGCGCCGCAGACAAACGGAACCTTGAAAGCATGCTTGTCGACATGGTGCGCTTCATCGGCTGGCGTGAGCACTTCCGACTCGTCGATGTAATCGACGCCGAGCTCCTGCAAAATTTGCGCTTCGGCGAAGTGCCCGATGCGGCATTTGGCCATCACCGGAATCGACACGGCAGCCATAATCTCGCGAATCTTTTTCGGAGAAGCCATGCGCGCAACGCCGCCCTCGGCGCGGATTTGGGCAGGCACGCGCTCGAGCGCCATGACAGCCACGGCGCCGGCAGTTTCGGCAATCTCGGCCTGCTTGGCATCGGTGACGTCCATGATGACGCCGCCTTTTAACATTTCCGCGAGTCCGGTCTTCAAACGCAAACTGGTAGAGCTTCCATTATTCTGTGACATGTGGGTACTCTTTCTGGATCGTTAAGAATCACGACCGTTAAGGACAAGGACGGTCGGGGCCAAAAGACTTGTCTCTATTTTACAACGGGAGAGGATGTTTCGTTGCTAGTTCCGTCTCAGCAGCAGAATCGGCCAGGCGCAGAGGTATCTGAAGGGACAACCAGCTTTTTCGAAATCACGCGAAATATCGCGACTCTATCCGGTTACGAGAGTAGAATGCCCGCGGATATTCTCTCAATGCGCGGCTGCCACCACAACGACTCGGAGGTCCGCTAGTGGATCAACCTGTGCCTTCTAAACCAGACCGTCGACGGTCTCCACGTTTGAAAGCGGGCGTGCAGCTCGAGCTTAGGCGCCAGGATAGTGAGGTTCCGATCCGGGTAGGAACTTCTGATATCAGTGTGGTCGGCTGTTATGTCGAAATGAGTATCACGCTGGAGGTGGGGAGCGAGCTTGATGTCGTCCTTTGGTTGAATGACGAGGCCCTGAGAACCAGGGCAAAAGTCGTCACCTGCCATCCTCAATTCGGCAACGGATTTGAGTTCATTGATTTGTCGCCAGACGATCAGGCGCGGCTGACGGAGTTCGTGAACACGGGGAGTGAATAGCAGCCCGAACTGAGGAGAGATGCCGGGGGACGCTTTCTTCTCCGCGATGCCGTCCAGAGTCAGCATCGCTCCTTTACTTCTGCTGGTCGGGCTACTTCTGGTTGCCAATGTATTTGGCGAACATCCGCTCTGCATCAATGGTGATAAATTTCCCTTGGCTGCGAGCGAGAACCTCATTCTTGTCGTTTAAGATCTCGGCCACATTCAGATGCTGTCGCCCTTCGACACTCAACTCTCGTCCCTCCACTCGCAGAGGTTCATTCAGCGGCACGGGCCTGAGATAGTCGACCGTCATCTGCGAAGTTAGCGCGACCACATTGCGCAATTTATTCACCTTACCCATCGCGTCGTCGAGGATGGTGGCAATAATGCCGCCGTGGCAATGTCCCGGTGGTCCCGTATAACGCTCATCCAAACGAAAGTGACAGACAAAAGCATTCCGCTCTTCGTCATAAGAAAATTTCAAATGCATCCCATTGGGATTATCTTCGCCGCAAGCGAAACAATAATTCTTGCGCGGCTGTTCATCGGGACGATGATCGCGACCGAGGGATTGTTTCTCCATGTTACTTTTTGCCCCGATATAATCCGGCAATTCCAAAGGTATAAGGAGTCCACGACACTTCTCGGAATCCCGTATTCCTCATGCGCTCCAGCATCTCAGCAGGTGCCGGAAAACGTTCCACTGATGCCGGGAGATATGCGTAGGGACCCTTTATGCCGGAGATGAATGTGCCAACCTTCGGAAGCACGTGCTTGAAGTAAATCCGGTATAGCTTGCCCATCAGACCGCCAGGCTCTCCGAAATCGAGGATTCCACATTCAGCACCCGGCCGCAGTACACGCACGATCTCACGCAATGCGGCGTCGTAATCGGCGAGATTACGAAAGCCAAATGCTGAAGTGAGCAAATCGAAATGCGAATCTTCAAACGGCAGGTGCAGCGCATCGGCTTCTATCCAGCGCAACGAAATCCCTTGCGACTTCTCGGCAGCACGTTGCAGCATGGCATGGGAAAAATCCGCGCCTAGAATGTCGGCAGACGCATTCCCAGCCCTGCGTCGAAGGGCAAACGTCATATCTCCCGTGCCGCAACATAGATCGAGCACTTTAGCTTGGGGTCTGATCAGGATCGACGAAAACGTCTTCGCAGTGCGATTCCACCAGAGCCGATCCACATTCATGGACAGCACGTGGTTCAGCAGGTCATAGCGCGGAGCAATGGACGTAAACATCGCCCGCACTGCGCGCGATGCGGCTTGCGTGTCGCGTGCGCCCTCGGGAGCAGCGCCAATCACCGTAGATTTAGCTGTATTGCCCAAAGCTCCCTTTTTATTCTCTGTGACTCTTGTCTCTGTGGTGGATGATTGATCTATTGATCCGAGAGATTTCTCAATTCATCCACTGCTTGCACTATCACCTGCTCCGGCACATCTTTCACGATTTCGACTTTACCGATGGCGGTTGGCAAAACAAAGTGTACGATCCCGTTGCTGGTTTTCTTGTCGCTCTGCAAGAGCCGTACGATTTTCTTGCTCTTGGCTTTGACTTTCGGCAGGGGCCCAAAGGAAAGCACTGCATCCACAATTTGTTTTGCAGCTTTCTTCTCGAGCTTTCCAACTGAGACCGCAATGTTAGTCGCGGCAATCATTCCCCAAGCCACAGCTTCTCCGTGGAGAAAGCGTTTATATTCCGATTCGGCCTCCAGCGCGTGACCTATGGTGTGGCCCAGGTTCAATACCCGACGCAGATCGCCTTCCCGCTCATCGGCTGACACCACTTCAGCTTTAAGCTGCACCGATTCCGCGAGCACCCACTCCAAAGCCTTCGTATCCCGTCGCAGCGCTTTGACCCTTATTCCTTCGAGCCGATGAAATAATTCAGGTCGTCCAATGACTCCACATTTGAGGGCTTCGTATAATCCTGCGCGAAATTCTCTCGCGGGAAGCGTCGAAAGCACCGCCGGATCAATCAGCACTATCGCAGGCTGATGAAAAGTTCCGACCAAATTCTTTCCGGTCCGAAGATTGACGCCCGTCTTTCCACCGATCGCCGCATCCAGTTGCGCCTGCACAGTTGTTGGAATCTGCACCAAGTCGATGCCTCGCATGTAAACCGAAGCCAGAAATCCGGCAACATCGCCGACCACGCCTCCGCCGAAAGCGATGATTGCAGCGTTGCGGTCGGCGCCGAGCCGAGTCAACTTTTCCGCAAGTTGTTCGACCGAGGCAAGCTTTTTGCTGCGCTCGCCATCTTTCATCTCGAGAATTTCTGGATCGAATCCAGCCGCCGCGAGAGACACCATCAGTTTATTGCCCCATCGCCGCCGCACCGGCTCCACGGTCACGACAAACACACCTTTCCCTTTTCCCAAAACTTCTCGCACGAGAGGTCCAGCGTTCGCGAGTAGCCCGCTCTCAATGACGGATTCGTAAGAGCGTTGAGGGACTGTGATTTTTATCCGTGTATTTGCTTGAACCATGAATTTTCATCATAACCCACTGGCATAATGCTCTCTTATATCCACGTTTTTCGTTTCATCCGACTTCGTCAAAGCGCTTGCTTTAGCGGACGCATCAGCGATGCGACTATGGAGATAGCTAAAATAATCGCGACAGCACCCAACGCCACAACGGTCGGCAATTCGTAATAGTGCGACGCCAGCATTTTCCCACCAACAAAGATCAAAATAGCCGATAAACCGTAGTGCAGGTATGCGAACCGCTCCAACATTCCAGCGAGAGCGAAGTACATCGACCGCAGTCCGAGGATTGCGAAGATATTTGCCGCGTACACTACTACGATATCTCGCGTGATAGCCAGAACCGCCGGAATGGAATCGGTCGCAAATAGCACATCTGTCGTTTCGATCGCCACGAGCACCAGTAGCAACGGTGTCGCGAAGAGCCGCTCTCGGCGAACAAAAAATTAGTCACCCTCGTAGTCATTCGTCACTGGGAGCAATTTCCTGGACAAGCGCAATAGCGGATTCTTTTCCGGATCCATTTTGGAT
>JAOAPG010000432.1 GCA_025462785.1 Acidobacteriaceae bacterium | reverse complement strand
ATTACCTGCGGGAGATCGCAGCCGCCCGTACCTTCGGGTTTCTGCACGAGGCAGATGCAATGCGGCAGCAAGGCCTAATCCGGGGAGCCTCGGCGGAGAATGCCATAGTCCTGACACGCGACTCAGTGATGAATCCGCCGTTACGATTTGGCGATGAGTTCGTGCGCCACAAAATTCTTGACCTTATTGGCGACTTGGCGCTGCTCGGAAAGCGAATCCTCGGGAATGTGGTTGCAGATCGCGCGGGCCATGCTATGCACACGGCGTTGGTGACTCGTCTACTTCGTGATCGCTCTTTGTGGGAAGAAACTACTCTAGAAGAAGATCGAACCCCGGCGCGACCCATAGCGCAGGTTGCAGCTCAGCAAGTTCTCTAGACAATTTTGCTCGGAATTAACCGTGGACGCTGATCGCTGGATCAGTGGATGTTGCTTCCGTCACAGAAAGAGCTGGCGTGAGCCTGGAACTATAACCGATACGCAAGAATCTTTCTTCAAGTGAACATCTGGACAGATAGGCAATCACTGTTGCGATTGCAACCCCGCCGGCGAAACGCAAAAGAACAGCACTCATTGCTCTTCCGCTCGCTATTAAGGTCCCAAGCTGATGGGAAAACAAAACTGCGGATACGCGAAACCCGAGTATGTGGACCAAATACAAACCATAGCTGATAAAACCGAAAAACTTGAGAATTGGCCGGTCGATCAAGAAGCTCCAGTTGCTGCTCCCAAGCAGTTGCAAGACAAAAAACCTGCAGCAGCCAGATTACTCGCGCTGGTTACCAATGTCGCATCCGCAAAAGGGTGCCCCAGCAGTAAGAAGAGGGAAATACTACCTGCAGCAGTAGCCGGCAACGCAAGGCGGACCAGTTGATGGCGACGAAACGACGGCATACGCAACCATGTTGCGAGAAGCGCGCCAAGAAAAAGCCCGTCTAAATTGAACCAGGTATAAAAAGATGTGAAAGGTTGCGGGACAGTGCTGCCCAAGAAGTGCAGAATTCGAAGGAATGGGCTGCACACGCAAGCTGTCGCTGTCAGAACCATCAGCTTGCGGTTGGATGCTACGCGCACAACGAGAGGCCAGAACATGTAGAAATGTTCTTCCACTGCCAATGACCATAAAGGTCCGTACTGAAGTCCAACGCCCAAAAGTGCTGCAAAGTTGGCAAGGAATAGTCCGCCGACGATTAGAAAGCGGAAAGATATCCGGCCGCCGATTATCAACACCGCCAGCATCCCGTACAATGCTGGCAGAATACGTAGCGCTCGCCGAAAATAAAAACGCCGAAAGTAGTCCGATCTTTCTTTGCTATCGATCAAAATTCCAGTAATTAGGAATCCGGATAAGACGAAAAATAGATTCACCCCTGCCCATCCGTATTTGGAAATTTCCAAGAGCAATCGGCCAGGATAAGGAAGTTCAACGTTCAAAGGAGGAGCGACGCCATGAAAGAACAAAACCATTAGAATGGCGATGCCCCGAACTGAGTCGAGTTCGGGCATATAGGTCCGGATCAGAGGGATCTCGGATGATGAAGCACATTGTCGCTTCAAATTCCGCAAAGTTTAGCGTTAGGTTGCTGAGACAATGTTTAGCAGCCAGAGGTCACATGGGAAAGTGACACTGTGTAGACACAGTCATAAGTCTCTAAGCAAATGTCTCAGTTGTAATAGTTGATTAATGGAAATCGTGAGACGGGGTGGACGCTCGGCTGACTGGAAGTGAGCTTATGCTTCGTGCCTTGAGATGCACGATGCTGTTCTGGTTCTGAACTATGCCTGAGACAAGAACGAACCGTTCGTTCAGCACCATCATTCGATTCTTGTCGTAAAAGTCTGGGCTAATAATCACTCTTGAGGTGCCGGTTTCATCTTCGAGCGTCATAAAAATTAGTCCTTTCGCCGTGCCTGGACGCTGTCGAGTAATAACACATCCGGCGACTGTCGCTTCTCTACCATGCGGAAGATTCTTCAGCTCCATCGCCGACTTGATGCCTCTGGCTTGAAGTTCACCTCTGCGATATGCCATCGGATGTGGGCCTGTGGTAAGCCCTGTTCCATGAAAGTCCGACACTAATCGTTCTTCAATATTCATCATGGCTAACGGTGAATTTTCGTCCGCATCTCTAATTTCTTCCAGCAAAGGCCCGGATTCCCGGCTCGCCCGTTCGACCTGCCACAAGGCATCTCGACGATGCATACTCCCAAGGCTACAAATATTGTTGAGAGCGCCGATGCGCGCCAGCATTGCCAAGTTAGCCTTGCTAAATTGAGGTACGCGTCGCACCAAATCTTCTACCGAAGTAAAAGCAGCTAACATCCGTGCTTCTATTAGAGTCTGCGCAGAAGGCTGTTGTAGACCACGCACATAACGCAATCCAATTCGCAGCGTCACAACGCTGTCGTTGTATTCCAATGAACAGTTCCAATCGGAGCGAGTCACGTCAATTGGCTTTACTCGTAAGCCGTGACGTTGAGCATCTTTCACAATCGTCGCTGGATGGTAAAAACCCATCGGCCAGTTGTTCAACAAAGCAGCCGTGAACGCCGCGAGATAACGCACTTTCAAATAAGCGCTGGCATAGGCAATCAGGGCGAAGCTTGCAGCGTGGGATTCAGGGAAACCGTACAGAGCAAAAGACGTGATGAATTTAATAATTTGATCCTGAATATTGGGTGGGATGTTATTATTCGTCATTCCGGCGCGAAGCTTAATTTCAATCTCCCGCATGCGTTGTTGGGAGCGCTTGCTTCCTAGAGCGCGACGCAGTTCTTCGGCTTCGCCTCCACTGAAATTTGCGCAAATCATGGCTAGTTTTAAGAGTTGTTCCTGAAATAGAGGGACTCCCAGTGTCCGTTTTAAAACTGGTATCAGGGATTCATGAGGATAAGTGACTGCTTCCTTGCCTTGCCGACGATTCAGATACGGACTGGTCATCTCACCTGTAATTGGACCCGGGCGAATCAGAGCAACTTGGGTAACCAGATCATAAAAACGCGTTGGATTATTCCGCGGCAACGATGCCATCTGCGCACAACTCTCAATCTGGAACATGCCAATCGTATCCGCCTTGCGGATCGTGTCGTATACATCAGGGCAATCCTGTGGCAAGTTCGCCAGATCAATTTTTTCGCCGTAGTGATCTTGGATCAATCCAATGCTGTCTTTAAGTACCGCCATCATCCCCAATCCGAGCAGATCTACTTTGATAAGCCCGAGGGCAGCGCAGTCGTCTTTGTCCCATTGCACGACTACTCTTCCGGGCATGGTTGCCGGTTCAAGAGGCACAACGGAATCCAGTTGTCCTTGGCAAATGACCATGCCACCAGAATGTTGGCTGAGATGCCGGGGCAAGTCTTGCACTCTTTGGCAGAGATCGAGATAGACGGCAATTTGGGGATGAGAAAGATCAAGCCCGGTGTTGGTGAATTGCCTTTCCATTGTGTCGTTCGGATCTCGCCATTCCCACTTGCCTACGATTGCCGATAGTCTGGATAAAGTCTCTTCGTCGAAGCCAAGCACCTTACCCATCTCACGTGCTGCCGAACGACCACGATACGTACATACATTAGCCGTCATGGCAGCGCCACGTTGGCCGTAAGATTTGTATAAATATTGAATGACATCTTCGCGTTGATCTCCGCTCGGCAAATCGAGATCAATATCCGGCCACTCCCCGCGCTCCTCCGACAAAAATCTCTCGAACAGTAAATCCATACGAATGGGATCGATTGCGGTAATGCCCAACGCGTAACAAACCGCACTGTTTGCAGCCGAGCCTCTGCCTTGTACCAAAATTCCATTCTTTCCACAAAACCGAACCAAGTCCCACACAATCAAAAAATATCCGGACAGTTTTAGCTTCTCAATGAGCGTTAATTCTTTCTTGAGTTGTTCTCGCACCCGAGGAGTCATCTCGCGAAAGCGACTGTTCGCACCCTTCCAAGTCTCCTTTCTTAAGAAAGAATCCATAGTCTCGCCTTCGGGCACGGGATACGGCGGGAATTCGTATCCCAGCTTTTCCAGGGAGAATTCAAGTCGGGAGGACAGTTCCACGGTGTTGGCGATCGCTTCCGGCAAGTCGGCAAAAAGCTTGGCCATTTCTTTAGCGTTACGGATATAGCGTTGCGAATTTTGCGCAAGCAGCCGGCCTGCGGTGTCGAGTTTGCATTTGTTCTTGATGCAGGTAAATACATCAGCAATCTGGCGCTCTGTTGGCGTTGCATAGCAAACCCCATTCGTCGCTAGCAGAGGCAGACGATACTCCCGCGCTAAACTAATTGCGGCCTGGTTTCGTGACTCTTGAAAACGATTGGCATGCCTTTGCAATTCCACATACACGTTTTCACGGCCAAAGATGGAAATGAGCCGTTCGAGCAATTGGCGGCCACCTGCGATTCCATTCTTTTCTAATGCACACGCAAGCGGACCATTTTCGTCCCCGGTTAAACAGATCAAGCCTTCCGCGAAACTCTCTAATTCCTTCAGTTCCGCTGTCGCTGTGACTTTCTTTTTCACGCGTAATTTTGTTAAGGTAATCAGGCGGCAAAGATTCTGATAACCAGCCCTGGAACGAGCCAAGAGAGGATAGTTGCCGCCTTCTGCGATGCTGATTTCAGCGCCCACATGAGCTTTAATTTTGTACTGCTTTGCTGCAATGTGAAACCGTGGTGCACCGTATACGCCGTGTCTATCCAAAAGCGCCATAGCAGACATGTGGCGTTCCGCACAGGTAAATGCCAGGGACTCTGGCAAAGAAGCTCCTTCGAGAAAACTGAATGCAGACCGGGCATGTAATTCAACGTATTGCATAGTGGTTAGTCAAAAACTCCTTCCACAAACCACTGCTTAAGAATGCGATCTCGATAGATTCGGTAATAACCAATCCCCGCTGGAGTCTTGAGAGCAACATCCCATTCCTCCCGTGCCCACCTTGAGGCACTCCACCAATTGCCGGAGTTGCACCATGGGCCCGACGCAGCAAGCACGCGGCGGTTCCTATGCCATAGCCAAACAAGGTGAGGTTTCTCGCTATCGAGTTCTACCGATGTTTCCAGTGGTGGCCGAAAAACTCTTAGCGCGATGACGGGAGCTCCTGCCGAAGAAGAATTTGGACTCTCGCCGATGCTGGAAAAATGTTGAACTGCGAAACTGTCAGGCTTGTGAGTGTCAGCCAACTTGGGCGATCCCACGCAATCTCTGCCGTCTTCATCGGTGCTGCCCACGACTCCGCGAATCCGCTCTAACGTAATTTCTAGTTTTTCCGGCTCGGGCGATGGTGGTGCAAAAAGATGGCCTTGGGCAATTCGAGGTCTTATAGGTACAACTTTAAGAACCACTTTCCGAACGGGCGCTGAGAATGTGTTCTTCTCCAGATGAAGGCGCACTAGACCAAAAAGCATTTGTTTATCTTGAGTAGGAACCGGTAGTTTCCAATCATGCTCGTACTGCTCTCCCTCTTTCCCGCCCTCGATCCGTCTTACCTCCAGTTCCAGAGTCAGCCGGAGTTCATTTGTCGCCAGCGAACGAGCAACCAAACTGGAGCAGAGTTGCTGGAGCAAGCGGTTCAGAACAAAAAAAAGAGACTCCAGAGTTTCTACCGGATCGTCAAATTCAAAGCTCTGTATGAATTCTGCGATTGGTTCAGCCGTCAACAGGGGTCGATTGACTTCTCCGCGTGCCAGTTTTTGCAGATATAAACCTTCCTGACCAAGCCTTTCTGTTAAGGCAACTGTGGGCAATGCCGCTAAGGATCCGAAGGTATGAGTTCCCCATCCATCCAAGACTTCTGACATCTCGGGCAAGATGGGCAATACGTCAATCCGCAAAGAAGCTAATCGTCTAGCCTCGTGCCCGGCTGGAATGATCGTGATCCCCTGAAAGCCGCGTGCCGCATAGAGTGCAGCATCCGGGTTTAAAGCAATTGCAATCTGCAAACTCAATCCAATTTCAACTGCACTCGCGATGATTTTGTGGGCTGTGCTTTTCGGCGAACCGAACAGTTTCTCTGTTCCCGCGAGGTCAATGATCACTGTGCCCGCAGCTGTAGATTCCACGCGTGGCGAGAAGCCATCCGCAAAATCGAGCAATTTGGATTGAGCTGATTCTTCACTCGCAATGGATCGTTTTCGCAGTAAGACTCCGCCATAGATTTCCACTTGCAACTTCGTCATGCCGATTTGAATTCCAGCAGAACGGGCAAGTTCATTGATACTTACAACTCTTGGCAAATTAGCGGGCCCATCCAGGATTGCGAGAGGAGTTTGTGTTAGTCCTTTTCTCGTCTCCGGCGACTCTGATAGCAATTCCGCTTGCACGGGGAAATCGGGGACATATAAACAGGCAAACATAAAACTAGGCCCATTGTGTCTGGAGTGAGAATCCTAGATTTTCAGAGCGAACCGGCTTCTTCCCTTGAGCGCGGACCACTTCAATTTTCGGGTTGAATTTTGTAAGCAAATTTCCAGAAAATGTGGCTGGCTCGTTCGTAAGCCGCAACACAAGTCCAGCACAACTGGTTGCGTGCGGCTCCTGCTCAATAAAAACCAGGGCAGCAGATTGTTTTTCAATCACACGGCTGAAACGAAACCATGAACTGATGGGAATACCACGAACAAAACGTTCGGGAATACTACTGAGATCGACTGCAATGAGTCCGAACCCACTGCTTTGCAGCAATATGTCTGCAACTTTGAAAGCCTGTTCCAAGGGACGTAATTTCACTTTGCTCTTTCCGCACCTCACCCATAACAACCTCGGAAGATGAATTCCGGCTGCCTGTCCGGTGCATGGATCAAAAGAATCGCTCGCATCCACTAAGGCGCAAAAATGATTGCGAGACGCTTGCGCCAATAATGAAATCAGCAGTGAAGTTTTACCCGAAGAAGCCATGTTGCTGCCGCAGATTTCCGTGAGAGCGCGAAGCGGGATTCCTTGTACCGCATTATCGATTTGCGTGATGCCGGTAGGAATGCATTGTTGTTGCTGACGCTTGTGGACAGTAAAGGCAGAAGGAATGGCCTCCTCGATTTGGGCTTTTAGCACTGCTCTATTCATAACTGTATTCGCTTTTTATTCGCTTTAATAGAAGACTACACTAGCCTCGGGACGCGCGCCTGTCAATCCTTCAAATTGAGGATTCACCGTAAGGTATTGAGGAAATTGTGAATTTTTTGCGGACTGCTGGTTTTCTTACAAGGATTAGAACGGGTTGAAATGAATGGTTGGGGCCCCCCGGCAGACGATTTCGAACTTTGCCTCGGATAATCCATCTGCCGGACATCCAACCTTCTTGCGCAAGACCCCGGCAACATTCGCATAACGCAAGAATTAGCACCGCCGACGTAAGCGATCATTCATTACTGCGGTAACCACCGCGGCGCCAATTAATGTCCCATTCCCGAAACGAACGTCCTAATATTTTAGTTGCCCTTCCCAGGATTCTATTTCCCCAAAGAGTTCAATGGAGACGAACATGAAGATTGCATTCTGTACCGGACTTCTTTTTGTGTTGGCTATGATGGCGGGCTGCAGTTCGGGGGGAAGCTCGCAGTCAAGTACTTCTTCTTCTCCGACCGTCTCCTCGATTCAGGTTTCCCCCACTTCAATGTCGATTGGAATGGGCGCCCAGCAGCAGTTCACCGCCACTGCCCATCTTTCGGACGGAAGCACGAAAGATGTGACCAGCTCCGTGCAGTGGAGCTCTTCGGATTCAAACATCGCCAGCATTGCTGCGGGAGGTATAGCAACCGGCTCTGCTCCCGGCACGGTCACGATAACCGCTCAATCCGGAACACTGCAATCAACCGCAACGCTTAAAGTGAGTGCCGCGCCCGCCAACTTGGCTTCTATCGCTGTATCCCCTGCTGCGTCTTCTATGGCTGTCAACACCAGTCAGCAGTTTACGGCGACGGGAACTTACAGCGACGGCAGCACTGCCGACCTTACGAACTTGGTGGCGTGGACTTCTTCTTCAACAGCGACTGCGACCATCGCTTCGAATGGTGTTGTTACCGCCGTGGCCGCCGGAACAACCAACATCTCTGCAGGTTTGGCAGGCATTTCGCAATCCACCCAGCTGACTGTAACGGCTCCGAGCATCGCGTCCATCGCGGTCACGCCAGTCGGATTGACCCTGGCCATTGGCATCAACCAGCAATTCTTCGCGACCGCGACCTATAGTGACGGCTCAAGCGCAGACCTGGTGAGCGGAGTGAACTGGAATTCCTCGTCCGCCGCCGTCGCGACCATCAATAGCTCCGGCTTGGCAGTGACTATCGCGGCTGGGTCAACGACAATTACAGCTACGGTTGGCTCGTTTACTGACAGCACGACCTTGACGGTCGTAGCGGCACATCTTGTTTCAATCTCGGTTACTCCAGCAACTCCGTCCATTGCGCTGGGAACAACGCAGCAGTTCACCGCAGTTGGAAACTTCGATGATGGCAGTACACAATTGCTCCAGTCGTTAACCTGGTCCTCTTCGTCCTCGTCCATTGCCACGGTAGATTCTACGGGCCTCGCGACCAGCGTCGGCACAGGTATAGCCACGATCACTGCCAGCGCCGGATCGGTCAGCGGGACAGCATCGCTTACGATCTCCGGTGCGACCTTGATCTCGATTGCGGTTACTCCCGCGAACTCCAGCATGGCGGTGGGCACCACGAAACAGTTCACTGCTACGGGCACGTTCAGCGATAGCAGCACACAGGACGTCACTAATTCTGCAGTCTGGACTTCCTCGAATGCTGCAGCAGCCACCATCAACAACCAAGGCCTGCTAACCAGCGTCGCTACGGGCAGCAGCACGATTAAGGCAGTTTTCGGGGCGATTAGCGGATCAACTGGGCTCACGGTTTCCACCGCCCACCTGGTCTCCATCAGCATTAGTCCAGCGACCCCCCGGATCGCGCAAGGTACCTCGATCAAATTCCGCGCCACGGGCACGTTCAGCGACGGAAGCACGGCCACGAACCTAAGTGGCGTTTCGTGGAAATCTTCCAAGCCGAATATTGCCTCAATTCGGGGCTCCGGACTAGCCCATGGCAAGAAGGGCGGCACCATCACCATTTCTGCATCAGCTTCCGGAGTGACCGGAACCACAACGCTTACTGTGAGCACTGGCACGCTGGTTTCTCTCGCAGTTACCCCTTCGGCGCCTACAGCAGCTGTCGGCAGCACGCAGCAGTTCGCCGCAACGGGCACTTTCAGCGACGGAAGCACGCAAGACATCACTTTGAACAGCCATTGGAGTTCGTCCGCGGCCACAGTTGCAACCATTGCGAATGCTCCGAGTGTCGCGGGTGTGGCGAATTGCTCAGCCGCCGGTACGGTGACAATCGGCGCCAACTCTGGGGGAGTTACTGGATCGGCGGTCCTTACCGTTCAGTGAGACTTGCTGAAGTGCTTACGGCGAATCATCTACGACCTTGCAAAGTTGTGAATGATTGATGTAACCAGGCCATGGTTCAAAAAATGACGGATGGGTGTCTCTATAAGTCTCTGAAACGACAACTGCGCTGAAAGCGCCACAAACTGATGATGTTGGATGGCGATTGAAAGGCGATTCAAAATTTAAACAAAAATGGGCGCCCTCCCGCGAAAGTGGGCGCCCATCGATTGACGAACTATCTGGTGACTAGCACTTTCTCTTCGCTCACCGTGGTTATGTGGAGATTCGGATCCGCCGGACGGCAATGGTCTCGGCCTTGCCATCGCTGCTGCAGCGATTCGGTTGCACGGGGGGAAGATATGCGCCGAGAACGCTCGTCCCACGGGCCTCGAAGTCAAAATCCAATTGCCAATCGCACGCGACTTAGCGGGCGATGGCTAGGAATCGTAACAAATTGTGAAATCAAGGACGGTGCGCCCGATCGATTCTGCGCGCGAATAACCAACCAACGCTTACTTTGCGTGTGGATGCCGGGAGCGCGGCTAGGGCATTGTACGACTGCCGACTTAGGTGCAACCAACGATCTGGATACACCGTAAAACTCACATCTTTCTTATAACGCCGCGCATCAATACTCCGGCCAAGA
>JAOAPG010000424.1 GCA_025462785.1 Acidobacteriaceae bacterium | reverse complement strand
CCGGTGGGGGCGGTTCGCAAGATTTGGGAAAAAACGGGATGGAAGAGCGAAGACGTCGATCTCTACGAACTCAACGAGGCCTTTTCAGTGCAGGCACTCGGAGTGATGCGCGAGCTAGGACTCGACCCCAATAAGGTGAACGTAAACGGCGGAGCTGTAGCCATAGGACATCCGATAGGAGCCAGCGGCGCACGCGTGTTGGTGACGCTGATCTATGAAATGATTCGCCGAGACGCGCATCGCGGAATAGCAGCATTGTGCCTGGGTGGGGGAAACGCGGTAGCGATGGCTGTGGAAAGATAAGCGGAAAGAGTCGTCGGAAAACCGATCTGCAAAGAGCTGCTAAGCTCCCGAATTAGTGCCCGATCCGCGCGCACCAACTACCGGTAGAGTCACCGTGAACACTGCTCCCCCTCCCGGGCCTGATGCTGCTTCCACGTTTCCGCCGTGCTCGCGCAATATCGCTTTGCAGATGCTCAATCCTAACCCCGTGCCGCGCCCCGGCCTCTTTGTTGTGTAAAACGGATCGAAGATATTGGGCAGAATCTCAGGCGGGATCCCCGGGCCGTCATCCTGAAAAGTTGCCAAAGCCGTCCGATTTTCCTTTGCTAAGCGAATGCGCAATGTGCCCCGGTCGCGCACCTCTCGGATTGCGTGCTCTGCATTCAAAATTAGATTAAGAAATACTTGCATCAGCTGATGCGTGTCTCCGTCCACCGACGGAATGGAACCATCGGGCAGAAAATCTACTGTGATGTTGTTCTTGCGAAGAGAGTAAGCGTGCAGATGCAAAGTTCTCTGCATAAGATCCGTAAGGTTAATCTGGGTCTTTCCCGGCGCAGGGGGACGGGAGAAATACATCAGGTTCTGCACAATCTCTGCTGCGCGCCGGCTCTGCTGATGGAGCATCACCAGTTGCTTACGCATTTGCTCACTTCCCGATTCGTCCTGCAGCAGTTCGCTTATACCAAGAATGCTGGTTAGTGGGTTATTGAGTTCATGGGCAAAGCCGCCAATCATTTGGCCCATTGCCGCCAGCCGCTCGCTTTGAATAATCTGTTTCTCGAGCTTTTTCTCAACCGTTATGTCTCGCACAGAAATAATGACGCCACTCACCTGATTTTTCGCATTGTGCAATGGACTAGCGCTCGCCCGCATGGTTCGCCAAGTGTCGTCGCGGTGCTTGGCACGATATTCCGATACTTCAAACATATTGCGCCCGCTGCTTACATCGCGGTACAAAGAAACTAATTCGGGCGAATGGTCTTGTACCTCCTCAAGCTTCTGGCCGACCAACTCTTCTGGCCGGTAGCCGAGCAGGTCCCGGATGCGGGAACTGACAAAGGTGTACCGTTCTTCCAGGTCAATCACCAGAATCAGATCAGGGAAGCTTTCCAGCAGATATCGCTGAAACTCTTCTTGTCGGCGTAGTGCCTCTTCCATGTCTCGCCGTATGGTGATATCGACCAGCGTTCCCTGGTAGCGGATGATCTTGCCAGAAGGATCCCACACTGCTCTCGATGTGTCGAGGAAGACTGCGGGGGACCCGTCTTTGCGGCGCAACGTAATCTCCCTTGTGCGAACACCCACGGGTTCGTCGGAGGTCCGCCCCAGAATTGGCCCTTGATTCGCGTCGCAGCTCAAGGCCAAAGGGTCCACGGCAAGCAGTTCCTCTTTGGTGCCGTATCCCAGCAAATGAACGAGGGCGGAGTTCGCTTCAAGGAGTGTTCCCTCTGGAGTGCTGAAGTAGACGCCTTCCTGCAAAGTCTCAAACAACTCGGTGAAGCGCTGTTCTTTTTCGCGCTCTTCCGTGATATCGCGAGCCAGAACGCTCACTCCAGCGACTTCGTCATCTTTGATGATGGCATTCACGGCACAATCGAAGTACAGCACGCGAGCATTTTGCTTGAGCCGCGCTCGCAATGTCCCAGACCAACGGCGGCGTTCGATAAAGCGGGACAGCAGCAGTTCCGCATCGTCGCGCGTGGGCTCGACCAAAAACTCGTCCAACTTATGACCCACAACATTGCTGTACGAGATTCCTAGCAATTGGGTAACTCGCCGGTTTACGGTACGAATAGTGCCATCAAGTGATGTGGCTAGAGCGGCATCATCGATGGAATCGATAAGCTCTTTGAAGCTGCGCTGTGACTTCGAGATGACCTGACCAAGTTGATCGAGTTGCTCTTCGGTGGGAGTACCGGATTTTTCCTGTAGTCCGCGGACCAATTCCTTCAGTTCGTAGACGCGCTTTCTGCGTCCATAAGCAAACGCCGAGAACGAGGTCGTGACGCACAATAATGCTAGTGGAAGAGCACGGACGTACCCGGGCAGCGACTGCAGATAATCCCATGAGACGGCCGCCAATGCGGTGGCCAGTAGCACGAGAAACATCAGTGCCACCCGCCAGAGACGTGCCTCTTCTTTTTCGAGGGTGCCGGGGGATCGGGTTTGCCGCGCTCGTTGTTTTTCGTCTATTGGCATCAGCGGCGCGCCTACAAACAACACCAGAACCGGAAATCAGAACTGGAGGCGATCACAGGAGAATTCGTGGGCGTTATTCGAATCCTATGCCACAGCGCAAAGTCACACAACATAAACGTGTTAGGCAACTTGGTTCCCAAAGACACTTAAGTGCGTTGTGTGGACACGCAAATATCACAACTAACCGTGTGACATCCGTCACCATCCTTTAATTCGTCTAGGCGTATGGTGAATTGACTCCATCCACCGGCGGAGCGCTCCTCGTTTGAGCCGCGACGGCAAGCATCTTGTTCTCCGATCAATTGAATGCTTTATAAAACACTCAGCGCCGCCGTATATGGAATCGACGCCAATATTATCGAGGTAGAAGTCGATGTTTCTGGTATCAAGACGAATGAGGACCACTTCGACACCGCGGGTCTGCCTGATGCGGCCGTTCGCGAAAGCCGCGATCGTGTCCGCTCAGCATTAAAGAATTGCGGATACGAGATCCCGCCAACCCACATCACCATCAATCTCGCTCCGGCCGATATTCGCAAAGAAGGCTCTGGCTTCGATCTTCCCATGGCTCTCGGAATTTTAGGAGCCGACAGAGGACTGAATAAGAAAGAAGTTCCCGACTGCCTTTTCGTGGGGGAACTCTCACTCGACGGCGGCATTCGTGGCGTACGGGGAGCGCTTCCCATAGCGATTGAGGCTCGTGGCAAGAAGATTTCGCGCCTCGTCGTTCCTGAACTCAATGCTAGGAAGCAGCCATGGTCGGCGGAGTATCCGTTTTTTCCGTGAAATCTCTGCTCGACGTGATTCGTTTCATTAACACTGGGAATGGTGTTTTGCCCCTGAGTGTCGACAGCGAGCATCTGCTCGGCGAGTCGCAGCAATTTTCTGTTGACTTCAAAGACGTTCGAGGACAACAAACAGCAAAGCGCGCTCTAGAAGTTGCCTGCGCCGGAGGGCACAACATTCTGATGATCGGTCCTCCCGGTTCGGGCAAGACCATGCTGGCCAAACGTATGCCTACCATTTTGCCGCCGTTTACGTTTGAAGGTCGCGAAGGCGACAGGAGTTCCGCGCTCGATTTGTCAGCGAGCTATAAAGTCGAAATGAAATCAAGGATTCTCTTCTACTAAATCGCGGTCGGTGTATTTGTGCTCGATTTGGCAGGCTGGACACCGTAAGATCTCCTTGAATGGTTTCTGAACCACCGGGAAAGTGATATTGAGTAGGGGTGTTACGGTTTCAACCTCCGCTCGTCGAACGAACGCTCGACACATCTTTGTTTTGCATCGCAGACCCAGAATTCTTTTCATATGCTCTCAGTCAAATACGTTAATCATTAAAGTTAAGTAAGTTCCGTGGATCGGCGCGCAGTCCGGATTTGGCGTTTACTTTCTCGGTTCCCGTCGAAAGCCTAGGCCAATGCCACGTCCTCAATCCTCTCAAAATCCTACTCTCGTAAGGACTTAAAAAGTCTTTTAAAAGAGATTACCCGTTTAAACCGAGTACCGTATATAGTAGTTGTTGCCAATATGTATGTACAAATGCGTATGTTAACGGCGAATTCGGGGCTCAGCGACGAGGTTCTCGCTTCAACGCGCATGTCGCGAGCGGAGTTTGCCGCGGAAGAAATGAAACCACGCGGACTCGCTAGTGAAATGTACAAATCGGGTAAACGTGGCAGTCATCTGGTGATCATCGCCACGCCCGATGTTACTCACATGAGTTTTACGGATACTCCACTTTTTAAAGCTCCTACAGCTCAGCATCTACACACGTTCCGCATTATTGAAACAGTAACGCGGTGTTTTTTTGATGCTTTCTTAGGGAATACTGGGGACAGTTTTGAGCCAAACACGGGTGATGTGGCCGTATTCACGTTTCCCGCTCGGCAACGTTAAATAGAAATACAACAACTTTGCAGGCTTTAGAGGGACTGCCAAGGTTCTCTAAGTCACTGAAAGTTCGTAATCCCACGGGTACAGCACGGGTACAACTACAGCACTTATAAACCGAACGCAACGGAGGCGCATCACTACTCTATTAAGTAAGCCCCCGCAACGAGAAAGCCGCCGCCCTTCTCCGAGGCCAACGGCGGCTTTTCTTTTTCTACTGGATAGGATTTCGTAGAACGTAAAAAAGCCACCCTTGCTGCACCCCATCCCTAATTGCTCTGTTATAAAGTTCCGCATCAGGTGCCCCTATGACTGAAGCTGAGCGTCAACGCATGAACGAACTTTGCACGGCAACAGCTGCTGAGCCCTTTGTCGCCTGTAGGATGACTACCATTCCTTGTCGAGTAGTAGGTTGCCGCACTCCGTGCTTCCTTCATGCACAAACTATTTTATTTTTACGAAATAATAAGGACGAGCATGGGCATCTCACAAATCGATCAATTTCGTGTAGAGCTGCTTGATAGCGGAAAGGGAAATCCTGCGGAGATTCATCGGGGACCCAAGGTTTGTCTTAGCGTTACCGTTCGTCCTTCATAAATATCCCATTGCATTTGTTGCACTGGACGTCCATTTTCCTGCGGCTCATGCGGGGATTTTACACATTTCATGGAATAGCGGCCGCAGCCTCCAGCATCACTAAGGTCATACAGTATGTCGTGTATCGTACCGTCTGGCGAAAGATGAGATTCTCGATTATCTCTCCCCGCCTCGAAGATCGGATAACAGGGTTGTGCAGCAAACTTTTGGCGATGCCGGATTATGACTCCGAACTATCATCGCCATGACAGAGCTGAAAGTTGCGCTCCAAAGAGCACATTCACAAGATGCGGGAGCAGGTGGATTCCTTTCCCCGTACATGAGCGGCGATCCCTGAGGCGCTGACTAAATTAGAAATGTGCGGCAATCCTTAATTGATGTTGAAAGTTGAGACTGCCTGCGACACACCGATACTTTCACTCACGTACTGGGTTCCGCCCTGCACACTCTGTATCGCATTCAGCAGCTCTTGTCCCGCTTCCGACTTCAAGACGTATCCATCACCACCCGCGAGAAAAGCTTCTTCGACCATATTGCTCGAATCATGCTCACTCATGAGGATGACGTGCGACAAGGGCGAGACAGCACGGATGCGGCGGGCGGCTTCGATGCCATTAATCCCCGGTAGGCTGATGTCGAGAAGAACTACATCTGGGAGATGTTCCTGCGCTTTCTGAACTGCGTCTTCACCGTTCGCAGTCTCGCACACAACGTCAAAGTCCGGAGCGGAAGACAAAATGCGACAAATGCCCATTCGTACAATCGGATGATCGTCCACTACCAAAACTCTGGTGCGATCCACTTCGGAGTTCCCCTCGAATGCTTGAGTCGTAATCGCTACAACGTAAGCTGGCTATACCCTAAAGGTCAATGAATTTTGATCCTCCAGAGACTTACTTTTTGTACCCTATAGACAAACAGAAAAGAGTTGTGATTCTGGGGCTGAGGCGGGAGCTGGATGCGCTGCGAAAAAGTTACGAAAAACTATAAAGGTTTGCAATCTTCGTTATAACGTCGAGCATCAAAATTCTATTCGCAACAATAATTTTCTACTTCTAGAAATCAGTCCTATTGAGAACAACTCGCACTAATACGCTTCTTGCGGAAATTCGCACAACTTTAGATTCTCTTTCTGTCTCATCGCAGAAAAAGTTCCATTGTCCACAATGCGGCAGCGCAATGGCTACTGTCGGTGCAGAACTCTGGATATTCGGAAGCGACCAGCAGTGGAACATAAAGCTGCCGTTCTGTCTCGAATGTTCCGGTCAGGCGATCAATGAACTCTAAAATAGCTCTACTAAAAAGCTTGGCGTCTCAGCTAAAAGCGGTTGAAACGCTCTCCATGGGGAAACAGTGGATCGCCGGAGCGGACGCAGACCAAAGAGTGGAAGAGGCAATTGAGAAGCATCAAAACAAAATTGCGGAGTTGAAAAGAAGATTAGAGAATGTTGCCTGAACTCATCCGTTACTACACTTGCTGCGCAAATACGCGCCTCTGTCCAGCTCGCGGCCTTCGAGGAATACCCAACACTCGAACCTATGCGATATCAAGAGCAGACAAAGCGATCATTGAAACAGGGTGCAACAAACTCGTTCAGAACTCCCCAGCAACCGACATCCTCGCCCCGTAGGTCTTTACGATCTTCGTGTTCCCAGTCGCGATGTTCTGGTATTGCGCCCTGACCTTCACAGCAGGGACAATATCCACTGCCATGCAGGTGCCATCGGTGAACTCGACTTCGACGCAGTTGTAGTCGGGATCGAACGAGACGGACATGTTCTTCACGGTTTTGCCCTGAGCCTCTTTCAGCGTGTCGAATTGTTTTCCATTAGGTCGACCTCTTGACTGGCAAGCGCTTCAGCTTGCGAATGTCGGTGAGATCGCCATTCTTCATGACTCCCAGTTCGGCTTCCTCCGTAATGTCCAGCTCCAGTTTGAAGGCGAGGACGCTGCCCTCTTTGAAGTCAATGCTCACGCAGCGGTAGTCGTTATCATTTGTGAAACGGAAGTGGCGAATAGTTTTGCCATGAACTTCGGGAAATTCGACGTAATAGTGGCTTCGCATGACGTCGGATTGTAGGCCTGAAGGGCCGGTGCGGCCAAGGCCCCAAATGCCCTGATCAAAGTATCGGCAATGGCAAGTATATTAGGGGCTGTTCAGCAATGAAGATAGCCGTAGCCTTGCGGATATTTCAATGACCGTTCGCGCGAGTGCCACTGCACGCCCCCAATCATCCAACGCTACATGTCCAAGATTTCCGGTCCGTTACTGGACCGCATCGATATTCACATCGACGTGCCCGCCGTGAACTACAAAGAAATGCGTTCGGGATCGGAACCAGAAAGTTCAGCCGTAAT